>JAFWCP010000079.1 GCA_017536845.1 Solobacterium sp.
GCTTCACGCCGCGTCATGAGGGCGAGATACTTATGGAAATGCCGTAGTTTTTCAAAGAGGCTTCGACGATCTCCCGTTTCGGCAGTACGGCGCTCTGTTTCTTCAGTTCTTCGTTGACCTTTTCAATCAGGGCTGCACACGGGCTTAACAGGATGGCGCTGGCCATCGGGTCATGCTCGGCCTGGGAAAGCAGGTCGGCCGCCACATAGGCAGGATCGGCACCTTCATCCGCAATGACGAGGATTTCGCTGGGGCCGGCAATCATGTCGATGTCCACGGTGCCGTAGACCAGCCGTTTGGCGGAAGCGACATAGACGTTGCCGGGGCCGGTGATCTTATCAACCCGGGCAATGCTTTCCGTCCCATATGCCAGGGCGGCAATGGCCTGGGCGCCGCCGACCTTGTAGATTTCGGTAACACCGGCAAGCCGTGCCGCAAAGGCGATGTTGGGATGGATGCCGCCGTTTTTGTCGGGCGGGGTGACCATGACAATTCTCCCTACCCCGGCAACTTTGGCGGGGATGGCGTTCATCAGCACTGAACTGGGATACTGGGCCCGGCCGCCGGGAACGTAGATGCCCACCGCTTCCAGAGGGATGACCCGCACGCCGAGATAGACACCGTCTTCCCTTTCCTGCAGGTAGGACTGCTGGATCTGGGCCTGATGGAAAGCGGTGATGTTGTCTTTGGCCCTGCGCATGGATTCCATGAAGAAGGGGTCGCACTTCGCGATGGCTGCGTCAATCTCTTCCTCGGATACCCTTAAGGCATCAAGCCTGACGCCGTCAAACCTTTCGGTATACTCATAAAGGACCTTGTCGCCTTCGGTTTTTACCTTCTGCAGGATGTCCGCCACCCTGGCAAGGATGTCCGGTGAAGCCTGTTCACTGCGGCTGTCAAGATATGTTCTGAGTCTGTCTGAATTCTTTTCGATTGCTTTTAGCATGCGTTTTCCTCCGGTTTCAGATCTTCCAGGAGATGCATGATCTCCTCACGTTTCATTTTGAATGCTGCCTTGTTCACGATGACCCTGGCGCTGATTTCACATACGGTGTCATAGACGACAAGGCCGTTTTCCTTCAGGGTCGTGCCGGTTTCCATGATATCGACGATGCCGTCGCATAAGCCCAGCACCGGGGCCAGCTCGACCGAGCCGTCAATCTTGATGATTTCAACATCCATGCCCTTTTCATGGAACCAGCTTCCTGCCACTTTCGGGTATTTGGTGCCGATCTTCACGTGGCCGTTGAGTTCCAGGGGGTTATGCCCTTTCAAACCGGCCATGATGAAGCGGCATTTCCCGATGCCAAGGTCCATCAGTTCGTAATAGTCGTCTCCCCCTTCCAGCAGGGTGTCCTTGCCGACAATGCCGACATCGGCCACGCCATGTTCGACGTAGGTGATGCAGTCATGCGACTTGACCAGGAAGTAGCGGTTGTCCTTGACGCTGTCAAAGAAGACAAGCTGCCTGCCTTTGTTCATCAACGATTCCACGCCATAGCCCCGGGATGCCAGGATATTCACGGTGGCTTTTTCCAGCCGGCCTTTTGTCAATGCGATGGATAAGCTCATACATCCTCCTCATACACCAGGACAACATCCTGGGTCTGCCGCATTTCCTTTGCTTTCTTCAAGGCTTCAATGCGGTTTTCGCCGATCCTGAGGGATACAGGGTTCACGGTTTCTTCCGGCAGCCTTTCCAGCAATGCGTCCAGCTTGATGCCAAAGCCGCAGGCCGGCAGGTCCCGGCCCAGCTTTTTCAGCAGGCTGTCATAGCGGCCGCCGCTTAAGACGCTGGTGCCGACGCTTTCGACATAGCCTTCAAAGATGATGCCGGTATAGTAGTCAAGATGGGGAATCTTGCCAAGGTCAAAGCCGATGTGCTCATAGCCAAGTGCCTGCAGGGTGCTGTTGAGCTCTTCCAGCGACTTCAGCAGTTCAGCCAGGGAATCGTCAAAGCAGTACTGCTTCATTTCTTCCAGCGCTGTCTTCCCACTGCAGAGCGGCAGCTTTGCAAAGAAGGTCCGCTGTGCCCTGTCCAGGTCCAGGGATGCCAGGTATTCATACAGGGCCGGCATCGACTTGCGGTCAGTCAGATCGGCAAGATGAGCAATCTGTTCCTCCGTCAGACAGGCAAGCAAGGCCGCCTTGCGGAACAGCCGGGGATCGCCGATTTCCAGGGTATAGGGCCCTGCTTCCAGTGCTTCCAGGGCGTCCATGGCGCACATCAGCACTTCGATATCGCCCTGTTCTTTTACGCCGATGCATTCAATGCCGCAGTCGGTCGCCTCATTCTGCTTACCGGCAAACTTCTGACGGACCTTGTAGACATTGGCACAGTACCGGAAACGGAACGGCGGATTGGAACGGATATACTTTGTCGCGACCAGCCGGGCAATCGGCAGGGTCATGTCGGTGCGTAAGGCAAGCACCTGGCCGTCGTCATCGAGGAAGCGGTACATCTGCGCTTCCTTGAGGGTTGTAAAGGTGCTGGCATACGTATCATAGTATTCGATCAGCGGCGTTTCAATCGGGCTGTATCCGTATGAACGGTACACCTTCTCCAGCCGCTTTTTCAGCGCGTCTTTTTTCAGACATTCACTTACGGAGAGGTCCCGCATCCCTTTTGGTATCTCTTTCATCATCAGCCTCCTGTAAACAAAAAACGTCCCCGTTAAGGGACGATTCACGTGGTTCCACCCAAATTCATCCCGGCCTCACGGCCGGAACCTCATGGGGTATCGGATAAGATACCCTCAGTGCGTAACGGGCACAGCCGTCATCCGCTACTGCGATTTCGCGGAAGCCGCTCCGGGATGTGTTTTCGCGCCGGCCTTCAGTGTTCCCTTCCACCTTGCGGAACTCTCTTGCGACTGAATCTTCCGGGGTACTTTTTCCCTTCACTGCGTTTTTGTATTGCCTGATATCATACCACGTTCCAAACACAAGTCAATCAGAATTGTTGCTTTACCAGCCGTACTGCAGCGCCTCATACGCCTCGTAAAGCTCGTCAAGATTATCGCGGGTCAGCACAAACGCCCCGCCCAGCAGTTCCACATTTTCCCCATCCAGGATCATGCCGCCGTCATTGGGCATGCATACAACCGGCCGGTCCATGTCTTCGATGGAGCGGATGATGCCGGCCATGTGGGTTTCGCTTTCCTCATAATGCACGTCGATGTCAAAGCCGCCAATCAGCCCCAGCCCTTCCTGGATCTGGTAGGGATAGCCTTCCTCTTCGTTGAGGTGGTATTCGTCCAGCTGGACCAGAGCCCCTGCCGATGTCCCCATAACAACACCGTCAAATGCAGCAATGTCTTCTTTGATGCCCAGATCATACAGCCGCTGCAGCATCCAGTCAGGATAGCCGCCGGTGAAAAACAGAACCTCAGCATTTTCCAGCTTGCGCAAAGCGGAGTCCCGGTCATCCTCATAGTAGTTGATCCAGGAAATATCATCGTCATCAATGCCGAAAGCCCGAAACGGACGCACCAGCTCTTCATAGCCTTCCGTCCCCCGGCCGTATTTTTCCCGGTATTCATAGGCATCGGTGATCCAGCCTTCATCATAGGATAACGGAAGGATGAGCACCTTGCTGTGGGGAGGCAGGAGCGGTTCTAAAGAACCGTATGCCCAGGGCTCATCAAAGTTGGATATGTTCAAAAGCACATTGATCATAGTGCCTCCTTTCCTGAAGAGACTATATTGTATGCCTTTCCACCCGGGGAATCAATTGCGGATTGGTTTTGTAAAACGGCATCCGGCAATAAAAAACAGAGATCGGTTAAGATCACCTGCTTTTCACATGTGCCTGTGTTTCAAGACTCATTGAGAATACGTGGAAGAGTTCATCGCTGCGATGCACCCGAAAGAGCCGTAACGCAAAGAAATGCCCGACTGGATGCAGCCATATAACAGCAGAGCAAAGGTTTTCCATGTTTCTGCAGCAATGACTGACTGATATTCTGAAAAGCCGCTTCCTTCTCTGGGATCTGCATATCATGATCCATTGCGGCCGTAAGGTCGTACATATATTTCAAGGATAAGCCATGTTGGTATGGAAACTGACTGTGAAGGATACTGCAGAAAACACCAATTGCATTTCCGGATGCAGGTTCAACAGCTCCATCCGCCAATGCAAACATCTGCTTCCCCTGTATGCTGTGCGGTCCTGTCATTGATCCTGCTGCCAATACCAAGACGGACATCGGCATTCAAGAAGGTTTGCTGGAGAGATTGCCGAGGAAGAGATTCCTTTCTGAACGTTCTTCACACACAGACATCCGGCAGCCGGCAAAGAAGGATCTGACCTTCAGCTGTTAAGCCGGGTATGCAAAAACCCTGCCGCATCATCGCCAATTGTTCAAGAGCATAGACCCGTCCGCTAAGGTTCTCCGGATACGTGATCCACTGCCTTGTCAGTTCAGTACCGTACATGCCCCATCCGCAATATCGCATGACAGATATCGGCTGACCATGTGACTGTTTCCGTTTTCATCCTGTTCTTCTTCATAATATCCGCCGATGATTTTCCCATTGATCACGCGCAGAATATCCGGGATCAGCGGCTGATCTGTCCACGCCGACGGAAGAATTCTCGTAATAATGGTGCCATCGTATGAACAGACTTCAAATACCGGCTCCTGTTCCTGTTTGTTTACAACATATACATACGCATCATCAAAATACTTGATCATTCGATCGGCATCTGTTTCAAAGATCACGTTTTTATCTGCATCAAGGATACGGTTAGCCGTATTGACGCCGTTTTGATTTTCAGCAATCGAAACACAGCCCTTGTTGGCAAAACCAAGAATTCCTTCACAGATCCTTTCTTCTTCCATCTTCGTGATATTCAGCCGATATGATATGTATTGTGTACTGCTCTCATCTGACGGGCAGGAATAATAAAAGCAATCTCCGTCAGCAACCGGCAGAGAATAATAACCGTTAATGTGTCTTTCAAATAAACTGTGCCCTTTCAGATCATACACCGTCAAAGACATTCCATCATTTTCCTGATGTGTAATCAGAATTCTGTTTTTATGTACCAGGCCATAGGCAGGCTCATAGTCGAGTTTCATGATGGCTTTTCGGTTTGATCCGTCAAGATCAACTGAAGTCAGACGATAACTGTTTTCTCCATCTGCATTAAAATAATTGGAAAAGTACAGAATATGGTCATCATACAGCTGCATATATCTTTCCAGCGCAACATCCATATAGATAAGCTTTTCCAAGTCATTGTCGCCCCCAAGACTCATGGGCTTGTCGTTGCGCCACGCGGTCTCGTTGACAAAGACCTGCCTGCTGCCATGTTCGTAATACAGCAAGCGGTAAGAAGAGGCATTCATTTCATAGAATCCGTCAAGATACGGGGCAAGCTGTATCGGCCATTGATTCACTGCCGGAAGATCCATCGGGTTCACTTCCGTCTCATGAAAACTCACAGACGATTCACAGCCGCTGAGCATTACCGACAATACTACGCATAATCCAGGCAAAAGTTTTTTCATACAATGTCTCTCCTTACAATGAGTATGATTCAACTGACATATCCTTTCTGTCGTAATTCCAAACAGCCGGCAGCCATTTCACATGATATGCTGAAAAATCATGGAATCAGGTCCCCATCGACCATGAATTTTCTTCCTTTTTCGTCCTGGCTGTAAATAATTTGGGAACTTTCATACAATTCCGCAATATTCTCTTTCGTTGCCATAAGGTAAGGAACTTCGATCATCTGTTCCGTCGTTTCATGATTCAGATATTTCATCGCTGTATCCACCGCCGCCTTGCTGATAGAATTGCTGTCCCAGAGTGTTACGGCATATGCACCCCACTCTTCAATTGCTCTTTGTGCAAATTCAACATCAATTGTGTTATTAATGCCAATAGGTAATCCTTTGAAGTCATCTTCGGATTTTCCCCTGACCCACACCGTGCATGAGACTTTCACCTCACACGGCGTTCCATCGGTATGATACTCATACCGACTGGAGGCTGTTCCTCCCTCTTCCATTACAGAAGCTCTCATCGGTAGTGCCCCCGCTTTGATAAGAGGATGATTTCAATGCCTGATCCGCCAGGCTCTTTCATCCCTTACCTGCCACGTTCCGTGACCCCTATCCTTATCATATGCCCTTAGGTGCCCTCTTTATCCCCGCCGGTATGGATGATACCTGCAATATCATCAGGACGTTCCGCTGTACGATACGTACTGATCCCGCCGGCATTTTTTTCAGGCTTCAGGAGACTTTCATTCAAGGGTTCGCCAGTATTCCTACATTCTCACCATAGGCATTTTATGGACCGCCGGCTTATCTTGCAAAGCCGTCTTCACCGGGCTTCATACCGCGGCCTTTCGGACCTGAGCCGCCGCATGCCGGAGGATTACGGAGGATGTTTCAAGTCGTTGCTCTCTCATTCCATCCTTCAGGTTCACAGTTGTCTTCTGATATTCACGTGCTGTATCAGAATCGCATGCTTTTCACATGCAGAACGTGTCGCACCATACAAGCCAGTAAATGTGATCTGAACGGGATGTTGATTTCTGCATTACCTCACTCATACCAGTGCTTGCCGCCGTAATGCAGCATATTCCCAGTTCAATATTGTCGTGATTTTCTTTCAGCCAGTTGTCTGCTTTATCAACAAAGTTTTCAGCCATTTCAAGGGCATCACTTTCATCATATGAATACCAGTTCTCCCCATATGTGTCATATAGTTTTTTTATCTGATTGGCATATGCTTCATCATCGTCAGCCCAGCGATCTGTCCGGAAGGTCCGGACATACCTGCCGGGCCAGTCTTCATTCGTCAAGCGGTCAGTCACCTCTTCCACATACGGATAGCCGTCATCGAAAAACCTGAATGATGTCCTTGCCACAGCATAATCAATCTCACCACTGTGGTTTTTATCCAGCTCTGCCAATGGTATCTCGCGGATCAGTTCTTCTTCTGCCGTGAACATCTGTTCGAAGGAAGATACAATGAAAGCGGTCTGTTTTCCTTCCTGCATACATCGTTCTTTTTCTTCACTGAACACATCATCAATATTCGGCGGCAGAAGATCGATATCAAGGTAGATCAGCGCAACTCCTTTTTCCTGTGCCAGATCTGTGATCTCCCGGTAAGACTGACCATAATTGCGTGGATGAATCATGAGGACATCAGGCTGGTTTTCAATCGCCTCTTTCAGCCTGTCCATTTCATACCCAGGGTCATACTCCCCTGGACTTGATGTGATCCACTGCATTTCACTTTCGTCTATTCCTCTTTCTTCGAGCATATGTATGATACGATAAGCCAATTCTGCATTATCCGGATTGTTATATCCGGGAAATACACCAGCCACCTTGATATGTCTCTGCGTCGACCGGGCTGAACAGCTGCATAACACCATACATAAGCAAAGGACAAGACGCATTGCATTTATCCGTTTTCCTTTCATCTGCTTCCTAACTCCTGAAAAAGCACTGAATACCCAGTGAGGCATTGCACATCTTTTCCTTTCACATTCTCCATTTCAATACATTCTTATTCAAAATCCATTGCGGCGTTGAATACTGCTGAAAAGCATTCATCCCCATATTCATGAACCATGTTTTAATTATCTCAAACATGGACAGGCAAACCGCAAATATCACCTGTAGTAAACTCATAGATGATTGATGCTTACATATCCTTGATGCACGACAACTGCTCTTCTTGTTCAGTATCTGTTCAAAACCATTCCTGATGAGCAGTAAGTGCCATTGATGGTTGCATTCCCTACGGCATACGAGAAATAAGAGATACCAACGCAGCTTGATTTCGATAGTTCAACATACAGATTACTGTAATCCCTTGTACCCGCATAAACAATCGAATTGGTGGACGAATTGTATCCATACACTGTGACTTTCAGATAAGAAAAGGCACCTGTTCCTGCTGAAGCTGTATTGCTTGCCAGGGAATCTGTTACTGAAGTCGTAAAAGATGCACTCCCATAGTATGTTGTTTTGCTCGCCGCATCTGTCGGTAACAATGTGGATGCTGCGAGGGCGGAAGACAGTAGAACTCTTTTCATTAAATTTTTCATTTCATTCTCCTTTTCTGATTATAAATAATATCTCCGGACGTTTCATTCAAATCAAGTCGGTGATATTTGCGGCCAGTGGAATATTTGCGGGCAGGATATGGTCAACCAGTCGATCCATTATCTTCGAATCAAAAATCGAATCATATTTTTTTGCATACACGAGATAATATCTTATGGGTGCTGTATCTATGAGTAATAGTTTTTTCATTGACCGTTGAACAAATGGAAAGAAGAGATCCACCGTTAAATAGCAATTGTTGCTAACGCTGGTTTCAAAATCATTTCGCAGGACGCAACAATTCATAGGCTCTTTTTCAACGAAGTGAATTTGATCAAAAAAATCTGGATGCCGGTCAGTCAATTGTCTGCAGATTCTTTCCATATATGGTTCATAAAACAGATTCATCCCAATAAGCTGATCGGTAGATATCGTTTTCTGCCGATAAAGAGGATTGTTTTCAAAGACAACGATGCCGGGCTGACAGGAAAAAAGATGAACATAATGATATTCTTCTTTCATTAAAGGTTCACAATACACTGCCATTTGAACTTCTCCATCCAGAACCAAAGACTCACATGCATCATCATTCATATAAATGGCGATAAGTTCGTCATCTGCGTCTTTTAATAGAGCATGTTTATATAAAGGCGCCAATTGCATTTGTTTCAGAATAATAGAAACAGCCATTTTAGCAGCCGCTGTCTTTTCGTCAGCAATAAATTGATGCAGCACCGCTTCTTCCTTAGCAATTTCCTCTAACATGGGCAGGACACACTTGATGATTGGCCTGGGCAGAAGTTTGTGCTGTTTATGTTGGAACAGTTCAATTTGGTGTTCTTTTTCAAAAGCTCTCAGAATATTTGAAACTGTCTGTTGCTGATATTGATGCTTTTGTGCGCTTTTCGAAATACTTCCAGTTTTACAGATATCAATTACCAGTTCAGCATTTTTCATACTTCCCCCTTCTTTACATCATTATAATCAATGACTAAGGATTATAAAAACAGTTTTTTATTGTTTTTGACTATCGCATATCTGATACGGACATTACAAACATATCCATATTAAGACACTTCATGATCAGGTGTCCTGAGAAAATCCCATCCCCAGCATCTGAGGACGTGTTGTCACACGTGTGATATGAACAGAATCAGCTGCA
>JAFWCP010000080.1 GCA_017536845.1 Solobacterium sp.
CAATGCAAGCATGTAGGTTCCTATGACAATGAACCCGCTACGGTTGCCCGCCGGTTCTTCATCGCCTCCGGGGGTGTTAGGCAACCCGCGGGGCCCCGTCAGCCAGGAAGATGGTGCCGCAGTGGACAAAGCCGTTTTTCTCCAGGAACCGGCGCATGGAATGGTTGATTTCATGCGTGTCTGCCCGGACGTCCGTCAGCCCGTTTTCCCTGGCAATGGCCGCCGCCTGGGCAACTAACAGGGCGCCAAGGCCTGCCCCCTTGCTTGCCGGATCCATGGCAATCCTGTGCATGACGCAATAGCGCTCGTCATTGAGCCATCTGCCGTCCGCAATGACCCGGTAGGTCGGGTCATCCATGACCGCCAGGCACGCCGCACCGAGGATCCGGCCTTCGTGTTCGATCACATAGCCTGTCCCCTGTTCGATGTCGCCGGCGATATCGGGGATGCCGGGATAACTGAGCTGCCATTGGGGGATGCCCATCTGCTTAAAATATGCCCGCGCCGCTTCATACAGTGCGTTGACCTGCGCGATATCTGCCGTTTCTGTTTTTCTGACGATCATTTCTGCCTCTCAATCCGCCGTATTTTAGCATACCCGCCGACAAACGCAACCGCTTTGTGCACAAAGAAAAAAAGGAAGCGTTTTCAAGTGCTTCCTTCTGATGTTTTTATAACTTCATGAACTGCTCGACATCAAGGACGAAGATTGTCGCGCCGCCGACCTGCACTTCCACCGGGAAGGAAGCATATCTGCCGATATCATAGCTGGCGGTGGAAGGAACCATTTCCGTTCTTCTCTTGGCTTCGGAGCCGATGACCTCAATGGCCTTGTCGACAAGCTCATCTTCGGTGCCGATGATGATGGTTGTATTGCCTGCCCTCAGGAAGCCGCCCGTTGTCGCCAGACGGGTCATGTAGAAATTATTTCTGGTAAGTGCAGAGCTGACCGCTGAAGCATCGTCATTGGATACAATCGCGAGAATGAGTTTCATTTTGAATACCTCCGATATCTTTTCTGTATTTTACCACAAAAAATCATACATTAAAACGGAAGAACACCACGTCACCGTCTTTCATCAGATACTCTTTGCCTTCCAGGCGGATTTTGCCGTGTTCTTTCAAAGACTGCTCAGTCTTATATTCCATAAGATCATCATAGCTGTACACTTCAGCCCGGATAAAGCCCTTCTCGAAGTCGGTATGGATGACGCCGGCACACTGGGGTGCCTTCATTCCCTCCCTGAATGTCCAGGCCCGGCATTCCGGCTCGCCTACGGTAAAGAAGGTACGCAGGCCAAGCAGGTGGTAGGCGGCGGTGATGATCTGGTCCAGACCGCTTCTGGCGATGCCGAGATCCTCCAGGAAGGCGGCCTTTTCTTCCTTGCCAAGGCCGGCCAGTTCTTCTTCCACCTTGGCGCAGACGGCGATGCATTCGGCATGTTCGCTGTCAGCCAGCTTCTTTACTTCGCTGAAATAATGGTTGGATGCCGGGTCGCCGATGTCTTCGTCAGACATGTTGGCAACATAGATCATCGGCTTGGCAGTCAGCAGGCCATAGCCCTTGAGGTATTCCCTGTCGGCATCATTGAGGTCGAGCAGACGCACCGGCGTACCGGCCTGCAGGGCATCACGGAACTTTTCAAGGGAAGCGAATTCCCTGGCCGCGTCCTTGTCCTTGGCCTTGGCCTTCTTTTCAATGCGGCCGATCCGGCTTTCCACCGTTTCCAGGTCGGCAATGCACAGTTCCAGGCCGATGACGACGATGTCGCGCACCGGGTCTACCGAACCGTCCACATGTTCGATATTCGGATCATCAAAACAGCGCACGACGTGCACGATGGCATCGGTCTGCCTGATGTTGCCTAAAAACTGGTTGCCCAGCCCTTCCCCGTGCGAAGCCCCTTTGACAAGGCCGGCAATGTCGGTGAACTCAAATGTTGTATAGATGGTCCGCTTCGGATGGAAGAGTTCCACGATGTTTTCCATTCTCTCATCCGGTACTTCCACCACGCCGACATTCGGCGAGATGGTCGCGAACGGATAGTTTTCAGCCAGCACCTGGGAATTGGTGATGGCGTTGAACAAGGTTGATTTGCCCACATTCGGCAAACCGACGATTCCTGCTGTCAGTGCCATATTACGCTTGCGCCCTTTCTACAACTTTTTTCATCTTTCTTTCAAATTCGCTGCGGTCAAACATGACGACCGCGCCGCATCCCTGGCATTTGATCTTGATGTCAGCGCCGACGCGGATGATCTTCCACGTCTTTGCCTTACGGCAGGGATGTTCCTTGCGCATCTCAACGATATCGTTGAGTGCATATTCCTCTTTGATCATTTTCTTTCCTCATACGCCTTAAGCGTGTTCCACAGCAGCATGCATATGGTCATCGGGCCGACACCCTTGGGCACCGGGGTGATTGCCCCGGCAATGTCCTTGACGTCGTCAAAATCCACATCCCCGACCAGATGCCCGTCTACCCGGTTGATGCCGACATCAATGACAAAGGCCCCTTCCTTGACATAGGAGCTGTCGATCATCTTCGGCCGGCCGACAGCGGCGACCAGGATATCCGCCTCCCGACATACTTCCGGCAGGTTTTCCGTCTTCGAGTGGGCAATGGTCACGGTGGCGTTGGCATTGGTCAGAAGCCTTGCCACAGGTGTCCCGACCAGCTTTGAGCGGCCGATGACGACAGCCCGTTTCCCTTTCGGGTCACAGCCCATCTTCTTTAAGATTTCCATGATGCCAAGCGGCGTGCAGGGCACAAAGGCATTCTGACCCAGGAAGAAACGGCCTACGTTTTCCGGCTGCAGCCCGTCAACGTCCTTGGCCGGGGAAATGCAGGCAATCGCCGCCTCATCGTCAAGGCCTGCAGGCAGCGGCAGCTGCAGCAGGATGCCGTCCACCGTATCATCTTCGGATGCCCGGCGGATGTTTTCTTCCAGTTCCTTCTGGCTGATGTCAGCCGGCAGGCGGACGACGACGCCGTCAATGCCGACTTCCCTGGCCGCCTTTTCCTTGCCGGTTACATAGGAAAGGGAAGCCGGATTGTCGCCGACCAGGAATACTGTCAGGCACGGCCTGCGGCCGCCCTGTTCCACAATCTGTTCAATCTTTGCCTTCAGTTTGCCCTTGAGTTCCTTGCTCAGTTCACTGCCATATACGATTTCTGCCATATTCATTACCTCTTTCTGATCATTTCGTCGGAATCAAAGATGATGGTGACCGGCCCGTCATTGACCAGCTCCACCTTCATGTCCGCTCCGAAAACGCCTGTTTCCACATGTACGCCGAGCTGGCGCAGTTCTTCATTGAGAAGATCATACATCCTGGCCGCATGGTCAGGCCTGCCCGCTCTGTCAAACGAGGGCTGGTTGCCTTTGCGGCAGTCCGCATACAGGGTGAACTGGGAAATGGAAAGAATCTGCCCGCCGACCTGTTCAAGCGAAAGGTTCATCTTCCCTCCGGCGTCTTCAAATACCCGCAGCCTGACGATTTTGCCTGCCATCTGCTTCACTGTGTTTTCATCATCGTCATCCCGGAAAGCACTCAGCAGCATATAGCCGCAGCCGATTTTCCCGGTCAGAACGCCGTCGGCTGTCACCGATGCCGACCGGACTCTCTGAATTACCGTTTTCATCGGCATAAGTATAGCAGAAAAGAAGGTGTTTGTTTTCAGCCATTGAATCGCTTACATACAATCGAAAGCGATTACATTATAAAATTTACGAAAAAATTAAATGAAAAGTCTTGCAAAACTCTGAAAAATTTTACATAATCATTGCCATGCGAACGCGAAAGATGAAATATGCAGTGCTTAGCCTGCTTATCAACCTTACGTTTCTCCCCGTCAAGGCGGAAGAAACCGTTCTGCTGGAAAAGGAACTCAGACAGTATGTCATGACTTCCGCAGCACAGCTCAAGGAAGAGGTGCTCACCGCCCGCTTCCCTGAAATGACTGAAGATGACATCACGGACAGCGTCTTTGATATGGAGGACCTTGACGCGACCGTGCATACGCCGCAGCTGGTAAAGATCAAGTATCGTCCCAGCATCAACGGCAGCCTGACTCTGACCGAAGAAACGACAGAGGCAATGGTCACCTTTATCGGTGAAGAAGCCCCGGTCATAGAGTTGAAGGAAACCGAACTTTCCCTGTCGGTCGGCAGCGAATTCGATCCTTACGAATATATTGAAAGTATTACCGATGATTCCGGCATCGAACCGATGCTGAAAGTGGACGGCGAAGTCGACACCGACACCGCCGGCACCTATACGATTACCTACAGTGCCCTGGATTCCCAGGCCCTGCTGAGCGAAGCCGAGCTGACCGTCAAGGTCTGCAAACCGCTTCCCAAACGCCGGGCTCTGGCCCAGAACGGCGGCTGGAACCCCTACAGCGGCGGCTGGTCCAACTGTACCTGGTCCGCCTGGGAGCTGGCCCGTTCACATACCGGCCTGTGCCTGCCCCAGTGGGGCAACGCATCCAGCTGGTACTACGGCGCCGCAGCCAGCGGCTATACCGTCAGCAGCACCCCGTCACCTTACTGCATCGCCGTCTACAGCGGCCATGTTGCCCTGGTGACTGCCGTCTCCGGCAATTCCGTCTATATTAAAGAAGGCGGGTATCTGGGCGGCTACAACGAGCGCTGGGTCTCTGCCTGGGGAACCGGCACAAGAGGCTTAATCGGCTATATCTGGCTGCACTGAAGCCATCCGCACGGCATATCGCCGTGCTTTTTTTACGGTTTTCTCTGAAGATTGTCCGGCTGCTCTTGTCAAAAGCCGATTCCGTTTTTTAAAATAATGGTATGCGCAAACACAACTGGAAACACAGATTCTATCGTCTGAGCCTGTGCGCCCTGGCAGCCGTTTTCCTGAGCAGCTTCGGCGACCTTCAGACAACTGCCTTTTCCGAGTCTTCCCTGCCTCTGTATGTCCTTCATGCCGGCCATACGGATGTCACAAGCCAGCTGAAGGATGTTTTCATGACCCTGCACCCGGAGGTATCGGAAGAAGACATGCAGAGGGCTTCTCTGGACATCATCTCTTCCCTGCCGCAAAGCAGAGGCCTGCAGGATGTGCGCTTCAATGTCACCCTTCACGATTCCGAAAATATTACCCTGGCCGCCGTCGAACATGTCCATGTCATGATAAACCTTGTCAGGGACCCCACGCCGACCATCCGGCTGAAGTCTGACCACGTCATCGTCAACCTGCACGATGCCTTCAACCCCGGTGCCTGTATTGCTTCGCTCAGTTCCCCTTCCGGCCGCCTGCCGAACCTCAGGGTGGAAGGGGATGTCGACACGGAAACCGAAGGCGATTACCTTGTCACCTACACTGCTTCCGACCTGTCATCCGGAACGGATACAGCACAGCTGCTTGTCACGGTCAAAGAACACGAGGAAATCATACGCGCCAGAGAGGAAGAAGAGCGGCGGAAAAGAGAAGAAGAGGAACGCCGGCAAAGGGAAGAGGAAGAAAGACGGCGGGAAGAAGAGCGGCGCAAGGAAGAAGAAAGAAAACGCCTGCTCATTGAACAGCAGGCAGCGGTATACGGCGGCAGATTCCCGCAGAACAGCGGTTACAACCCGTATTACGGCGGCTATTCCAACTGCACCTGGACAGCCTGGGAACTGGCCCGCCAGTATTCCGGCCTGTGCCTGCCGCAGTGGGGATCGGCCTCCAGCTGGTACGGCAACGCCGCCGCAGCCGGCTATCCGGTCGGCACATCACCCTCCCCTTACTGCATCGCGGTCTACAACGGCCATGTCGCCCTGGTTACCGGCGTCTCTGCCGACGGTTCGTCTGTCTATATCAAAGAAGGCGGGTTCCTGGGCGGCTACAACGAGCGCTGGGTTTCTGCCTGGGGCACCGGCACCAGGGGCTTAATCGGCTACATCTACCTGCATTGACGCATTTTCCCTTGCAAAAGGACATCACCCGCTTCCACGCCAAGGCTGCCAGGCTTTGTCAGAAGAGGCGGGTTTTGAATTGTTTCCGGACCTTTCTGCCGCCGACCGACGGTATCCGAAGATTCAGGCATTTTCCGATGAATACTGTGAGTTGCAGGGAGTATATGCTCTGGAATCCGCAGCCAGGAAGAAGACTTCAATGACTGCAGATCGCGCTGAGGAACTGAGAGCTGTAACAGCCATGTAAAGAATGAGGCCATATTTATAAACCACAAGATACAGGATTGCTGCGTACAGCACGGCTTTGACTTCATCATGCTGTACTGAAGCCTGGCAGCCCGAATATCTCAACATATGGCGTGCTGATCAAAGCAAGGCATATCGGGATGGTTCAGGCAGATCACAGCAAATGGGTGATCCACAACACTCGTACAAAGGGTATCGGACTGCCGGAAGCAATGGGGTTTATGCCTGATAAGGAATACAGCCTCAAATAATCTGTCGACATACAGATCATCCCGGACATTCATATGGTCGGTAATTTTGGGAATAATGTGTGAAATATGAATTTTTTCTTGATTTCTTCCCTTTTGGTTACCTACAATATCAGTATGACGAAACTTAACAGGCACACTTTCTACCGCGCAGCCCTGTGTATGGGCGGCGCCCTGTTCCTGGCATCAGGGACAGACATCCGGCTGGCTGCGGAAAACCTCAGCACATCGATTCCTATGGTTTCCCTGCGCAGCAGTGATGAGAATACGGAAGACGCCCTGCGTCTTGCGGCCGGCATCACCAGTGATGTCACCGTGAACGGGCTCAACCGTTTTGTCAATGGTCTGCAAAGCGTCAGACTCAATACGGCATCTGCCGTATCACCGATTACGACCGGCGAGAACATTCTGGTCAAAGTTACAGTGGACAAAGAGCCGCAGATCCGCCTGAGAAGCGATCATGTTACGATTAACAGGGATGACACATTCAATCCCTCCGCTTACATTGCCTCCGTCTATGATGACGCAGGCAGCCTTCCCTTACTGAGAACCGACGGCACCGTCAATACCGCCGAAGACGGCGAATATCAGATCACCTACACAGTTGTTGATCTGGACGGCAACACCGCCTCTGCCTATCTGGCTGTCACCGTCAAGGAGCACGAAGAAGTCATACGGGCCAGAGAGGAAGAGGAACGGCGCAGAAGAGAAGAGGAAGAGCGGCGGATCCGCGAAGAAGAGGAAAGAAGGCGTCAGGAAGAAGAACGCAGACGTCAGGAAGAAGAAGAAAGACGGCGTCAGGAAGAACAGCAGCGCCAGCAGGAGCAGCGCCAGCAGGAGCAGAGCGAGCAGGCATATGAAACCATGCGCCAGCAGGTATATGAATACAGCGGCAGCGGCATCAACGGACAGGACATTGTCAATGCGGCGATGGCCTGGGTCGGCAACGGCATCTACGTCATGGGCGGCACGAACCCCGCCACCGGCACCGACTGTTCCGGCTTCACGCAGTATGTATACAGGCAGTTCGGCATCGAGCTCAACCGCACCGCGGCAGCCCAGACCGCCAACGGCTATCAGGTATCGTATGAAAATGCCCTGCCCGGCGACCTGGTCCTCTGGAACGGCCACGCGGCAATCTACGCCGGCGGCGGCATGGTAGTTCAGGCTTCCAATCCCAGCCTTGGCATCACCTATGCAGGTGTGCCATGGGGCAACAGCTCCGGTTTCCTCGGTTTCTACCGTATACCGGGCGTAAACGAGTAAAAGAAACGTCTTCGGACGTTTTTTCATTCACCGGTGTTATAATACAGGCAACGAGGTACAATTCATGTTTCAGAATATCAATGAGATCATGGACTTCATCAGGAAGGAAGAAGTCCGGTTTGTCGACTTCAAGATGACAGACCTGAAAGGCCGCTGGAAGCATCTGACCATCCCGGCCGAACGTTTTACCCCTTCCCTGCTGCAGACCGGCATCGGTTTTGACGGTTCCAACTATGGCTACACCAACGTCGGCCATTCCGACATGGTATTCATCCCCTCCTTTGCCGAAGCGGTCATTGACCCTTTTGTCAAAGACAAGACCCTGACCATGGCCGGCGATGTCATGGTCATCGGTGAAAAGGAGAATGTTCCCTTTGCCCAATACCCCCGCAATGTAGCCAAGGCGGCTCTTGCGTACATGCAGAAAAGCGGAATTGCGGATGAGGCCCTGCTCGGGCCGGAATATGAATTCCATCTGTTCAACGCCGCCAGCCGGCAGATCCAGCCCGACCGTATCTTCAGCGTCCTGCGCAGCGATGAATCCCTGCGCCAGGCATATCAGGAAAACAGCCTGGGCCATCACAATGCCCCGGGCGGCGGCTACCATGCGGACATCCCCGACGATTCCTGCTATGACCTGCGCAATGCCATCTGTGCCAACCTGAAGCAGTTCGGCGTCAGGGTGAAATACCACCACCATGAAGTAGGCGGCTCAGGCCAGCAGGAAGTCGAAGTGGAACTGGGCGACCTGCTGAAGCTGGCCGATGATACGATGGCTGCCAAATATGTCATCCGCAATACGGCAAAACAGCATGGCATGACAGCAACCTTTATGCCCAAGCCGGTCTATGAAGAAGCCGGCAACGGCATGCATGTCCACATCCTGCTGCGCAAAGACGGCCGGCCGGTCTTCTATGACGAAAACGGCTATGCCGGCCTGTCGGAAACCGCCC
>JAFWCP010000081.1 GCA_017536845.1 Solobacterium sp.
CCTGGATGATCAGCTCCGCTTTCTTATTGTTGACATTGATTAATGATGCCGGTTCGACATAGGAAGTCGCACCCGACGCCGAGTCGCCGTACACAAAGCCGCCGAAGGCGTTTTTCTCATGGGCCTTGACCAGGATGACAGCCCGGCCGGAGCGGTAAGTCACGATGCCGTCCACAACGCTGTCGCGGTGGCTGTTAACAAACTTCATGGCCGCTTCATTGATTTCATGGTCCACCCTTCTCAGCTGGGCACGGATGCGGGCAAGCTCGGGTGAAGCCGAGTCCACGACTTCTCCGTAGTCGTTGATGCGCATGCTTAAAAAACGCTCCGTTTTTTCATGCACGGTCAGCGTGCCGGTCAGATCCTGCAGGTAAGGATGGGGAATCTCGGTCAGGCTTTTTTCATAGGTCACCATGCCCTTGATGCCGCGGATCAGGCGGATCTCATCCACCAGGTCCTGGGCGCTCATGGACATGCCGATGCGGGCGCCTTCCAAAGCCGCGGTCAGGTCGGTGATGCCGGCAAACGGCATGGCACCGATGTGCACGACGGCCTTAAGCGCTTCCTCCATATAATGCATATCGCGTTCAATGATCTGTCTGTGGAAAGACGGCTGGCATTCTTCCAGCCGTTTGATGCCAAGCGAAAAAGCGCAGAAGCGCTTCATCTGTCCACGTATATTGTCAAATTCAAGACTGTTTTCAATACTCATGCAAACTGTTCCTTTCAGTCGAAGAAGGAAATATCCTCATATCCCCTGCTCTCCATCCACTCAGCCAGGTTCTGCCGCTGTTCCTGGGTCAGAGCGCTGGCATTATTGTAGAGCTGGCCGAACGCATCCGCGTCCAGCACCGGGGTGATGTACGCGGCAATCTGTTCTTCGGCAATATCCTTGATGGAGCCGAGGAAGGAGTCATTGACAACCTTCGTGCCGCCGACGATAAACGGTGAATCAATGATCACGCAGGCAACCAGTACCAGGGCGACGGTCTCAACAACACCGACGATGGCACCCAACGCCGAAGAGATCACATGAACGGTCTTGCTGTTCTTCTGGATGCCCTTGATGCCGATGTCGATCAGGAAGAAGATGAACCGGAAGACGACAAACAAAAGGATCAGCCAGGCTGTTTCGTTGATATAGCGTGATAAAACGGACGAATACTTGAAATCGATGCCCTGCACCCAGGAGCGGGGAACAATACGGATGTATTCGGAAAAAAGCGTTCCCAGAAACCATGAACCGTAAAAGGAGACAACTGTCCCCAGCAGCGCCACTATGCGGCGCAGTACGCCGGTACGGTATCCCGCATAAATATTCACCAGCAGAACCGCGAGAACAAGAATGTTCGCGGCCATAATCCAGCTATCCTTGGCTTGTATCATATCTATCCACCTCTGCCGTTAATTTTAGAATAAACGGTTGCCTGAATCAATCATGATGATACAATTAACACCATGAATCAGACAATCACTCTAACATTGACAGCTGAACAGCAGGACAGGCTCTACGCCCTGTTCAAGGAGACGGAAACCAAAGCCCCCGCCTACGCCCGCTGGCAGATCCGCCCGGAAAACTGCGTGATTACCTGCTATGCAAGCGGCAAGGTGGTCTTTCAGGGCAAGGACGCGAACGTTTACGCGTCGGCCTTTGACGATGCCGTACTGAACAGCAGGCAAACGCCGAAGAAAACCGCTTCCCCGGCATCCGTGGACCTGCGCGAGCCGATGGCCGGATCGGACGAAGTCGGCACCGGTGACTACTTCGGGCCGGTGACGGTCTGCGCCTGCATCGTCACACCGCAGGATATGCCCCTGCTTGAAAAACTTGGCGTCCGTGACTCCAAAGCCCTGACCGATACGCTCATCCGCAAGGCGGCGCCGGAGCTGATGGAAAAGCTGACGCACTCCCTGTTAATCGTGCAGCCGCCCCGCTACAATGCCGTCCATGAGCGGATGAACCTCAATGCCATCAAGGCCATGCTGCACAACCAGGCTTATCTCAACCTGGCAAAAAAGAGAGAACTGCCAAAACTCAGGGTCATCGACCAGTTTGCCCCGAAAAGCACCTACTACCGCTATCTTGAAGGAGTGCAGGATGTCGTTACCGGCATCACCTTTGAGACAAAGGCAGAGGATAAGTATCCCGCCGTCGGGGCTGCATCGGTCATCGCCCGCTATGGCTTTCTCAAGGTCATGGACCAGTATGAGGAACACTACGGCATGAAGCTGCAGAAAGGCTCCACTTCCGCCGCCACCCGGTGTGCCAGGGAATTTGCCGCAAAGTTCGGCAAAGAAGAACTTGGCAAGGTGGCCAAGCTGCATTTCAAGGTAACGGACAAGATCTGAACGGTTTCCCATTTCCGTTATCAAGGCAGTACGGACAAAAACGGCAGGATGCAAGAATCCTGCCGCTTATGAGTTTCCTGATATCCGGGGCTTCTTTTCACAGCTCCGGATTTCTTTTTTTGGTAACGCTGAGTTCGATCGTGTTTTCGATCCGGTCCAGCTTCACCCCGGCTGCCTTCAGCATCCGTTTGGACGCAATGTTCATCTTTGTGCCGTCGTACTTGTCAGACTCATAGACGACACGGCGGATGCCGGCCTGGATGATCGCCTTGGCGCACTCATTGCAGGGAAACAGCGATACATACAATGTCGCCCCGGCCACCGGCCATTTGGAATTGAGGATGGCGTTCAGTTCGGCATGCACGACATAGGCATACTTCGTTTCCAGTTCATCTCCTTCCCTTGCCCAGGGAAAGACAGCATCGGCACAGCCTTTGGGCAGGCCGTTGTAGCCGACAGAAACGACCTTGTGGTTCTCATCCACGATCGCTGCGCCGACCTGGGTATTGGGGTCCTTTGAGCGCAGAGCCGAAAGATGGGCCAGGCCCATGAAGTACTCATCCCAGCTCAGGACGTTTTCTCTTTGATCCATATCATTCTCCTTTGTGGATTCGGGCTTCCAGAATCCCGTCAAGATGGTAGACGTTATCCAGATTCCTTGCGGTCGCTTCCGCCAGATGGTCCCAGCCGGCATTCTGGTAAATCGCCAGGATCTGCAGGTCGGTGCCGTAATAGCGGTCGTTTTCACTGATGTAGAGCCGCTGTGAAACCATATAGCCGGTAAACAGGCAGAAGGCCAGGGTCGCGGTGATGAAATGCTTCTTTGCCGCCTTGTCGACCAGCAGGCCGGTCAGCAGGACGCCGGCCACATAACCGCCCAGGTGCGCCGTTGCGGCAACGCCGGGCATGAAGTTGATCATCAGGTTGATCAGGTAGACGGAAAACAGGCTGCGCATGACTTCGGGCTGTTTCCAGTACCCGCTCATGATCAGCATGTACGTATAGCCGCCCATCAGGGCATACAGGCCGCCGGACAGACCGACGCCGACCGTATTGCCTTCCGTGCACATCATGAACAGGCTGCCGCCGATGACGCCGCCGGCCAGGACCGCGCCCATCTTTGCCGAGCCGAAGCTGCGCTCGAAGGTATGGCCCAGGTTGAAAAGCGACATCATGTTGACGAACAGGTGGACAGCGTCGATATGGATCAGCCCGACACTCAGCAGACGCCACCACTGGCCGGCCAGGATCAGCGGCTTATAATAAGCGCCCAGGAAAATGGCGTTGGTGACGGCGGTATAGGAAGAGACCAGCCTGACAAGGAGGAACATCACCAGGCAGACGAACATCACCGACATGGTTACCGGCGCCTGCCTGAAAGCACCCCTAAAAACTTCCAGAAACCGTTTCATTTCCCGCTCCTTAAGATATTCAGAAGTTCTTCAAAATATGCCGGCAGCGGGGCATGGAAAGTCATCGTCTCGCCTGTCGTCGGATGGACAAGGGTCAGCATTGAAGCGTGCAGCACCTGGCCCTGCGTGTCCATGTACGGACATCTGCCGCCGTATTTTTCATCGCCCATAACCGGGTGACGGATGTATTTCATATGGACGCGGATCTGGTGGGTCCGGCCGGTTTCCAGCCGGCAGGTCAGGTAGGTCGCATTCTGAAAGCGTTCCAGGACATGGAAATGGGTCACCGCATCACGGCTGTTGGCCTCGGTGACGGCCATCCGCTGACGGTCGCGGGGATCTCTGCCGATCGGGGCATCGATTAAGCCGTCGGCGTTGGCGATGACGCCGGTCACAATGGCGTGGTACTCGCGGAAGCATGTCTTGTCTTCCAGCTGTCGAGCAATGGCCGTATGCGCATGGTCATTCTTGCACGCCACCAGGCAGCCGGTGGTGTCTTTGTCGATGCGATGGACAATCCCCGGCCTTATGACGCCGTTGATGCCGGAAAGGTCTTTGCAGTGATACAGCAATGCGTTGACAAGCGTCCCGCTCTGGTTGC
>JAFWCP010000082.1 GCA_017536845.1 Solobacterium sp.
AAAGGATTCCTGCGGTTTTTCGTGAATCTTATGCGGCATGGGGCGTCCTCCTGTCTGCGTAACCGTTATCATACCGGGCTGTGGAGTCTTTTTCAATGGGATTCAGAAAGCTTTTCTTTCCGCCTCCTGAGAGAAAAGGCACCCTCACGGGTGCCGGTTAATACAGTGCTGTCCTCTTCACCTGACTTTCATCGCCAGTTCGATCTCGTCTTCATCCTCATGACCGGTCGGCGCAAAGCCTTTGCTTTCATACAGCTTTCTGGCAATGGGGTTCTTCTTATTGCAGGTCAGAGCGACCCGGTTCGAATCACCGAAGGGTTTTGTCCGGATATAGTCGATCACAAGATCCAGTGCCTGACGTCCATAGCCTTTTCCCTGCTCTCTGCGGTCGATCATCATATGCCAGATGTCGTATTCGGGCACATCATAGTCGTAGATCACCATGACATAGCCGACCATTTTTTCATCCGCGTAAATGCCGAACGGCTGGCACTGGTCACGGTAAACATAAGCCTGGGCCAGGCTGCGGATCGGATGAGAAACATAGCCCTCCTGTTCCTTTGCCAGTTCCAGATGAAATGCGTCAAGGAAGTTTTCTTCCGTAATTTTTCTGAGTTCTGTCATTGCTGCGTCCAAATACATTCGTTGTCATTCGTCCAGATAGAATGACGGCACCAGGTCATGACTGACATACTGATTGCCATACCGCAGTCCTGCTGTCCTTTGATGATCAATGTATGCCTTGATTTCGTCAAGTGTTCTGTTTTCCAGCCCTTCGGTGAACAGCTGTGTTTCGGCATACATGTATTCAGGATCATCCGGATCCGTATATCCCCCGCTGCCGGAGGATGCGTGCTGTTCAGCCTTCCTGCAGTGATCCCACCAGAGGATGGCTGAGACATGCCCTCCTTCCTCATACAGGACGTCCAGGAAAGATTCCCAGTCTTTGAAAAGGCATTCTGCACAGAAGGCATGTTCAGCGACGTATTGTATCACTTTATGATTGGCCATAGGTACCTCCTGCTTCATTCATACAGTTCTTCTTCCAGAGTATTCAGGAACACTTCCGCCGCGGCCGAGAAGATCTGGTATTTCCGGTAGATCAGATGGGACCTGGTACGCAGATGCGGGGTCAGCGGTCTGAATGCCAGGCCGCTTCTTTCGCTGAGATCGACAAGATGGTCAAAGGTCAGCAGATAGCCGAACCCTTCCCGCACCAGCAGTGACGCGTTATGGACAAGGTCATACGTGGCGACAAAGTTCAGACGGTGGGCAGCAGACCCGAACAGATGTGCCAGATCCTGATGCAGTGCCTGCCGGGAAACAATCAGCGGCAGTTCCGTGATGTCTTCCAGGGTAAGGCTTTCCCTTGCAACCAGCGGGTCAGACGCTTTCATGACAACGCCCCATTCATCATCAATCGGCATGGTAACGGCCTGATACCGGGACAGGTCCGGTTCTTCGCAGATCAGCAGGAAATCCAGAAAGCCCCGGTCAAGCTTTTCCTGCAGCATTTCCGTATCGCCGGCATACATGTGGTAGATAATATCAGGATACTCACCTTTCAGCTGATGCATGACCCGGCCCAGCGTCCGCACGGCCTCGCCTTCAGCGGCCCCGATGCGTACCTCCCCGGAGATGGAGCGATCCTCGTTTCTGAATTCATTCAATGTCTGGTCGGCAATCGCCAGCAGGTCTTCCGCCCGCAGGCGCAGCCGGATGCCGTCTTCGGTCAGCCTGACCGCATAATTGGTTCTTGTAAACAGCTTCACACCCAGTTCAGCTTCCAGATCCTTCATCTGCTTGGACAGCGTCGGCTGTGAAATGTGCAAAGCATTGGCAGCCTTGGTGATGCTTTCATCACGGGCAACCTGGACAAAATAGCGAAGTACACGAAGTTCCATGTTCACCTCCTTTCAGATATTCTATCACAGAATAATAAGAGATAGATAACAAGTATTTGATATATCAGAACCTGACCGGTATATTGTAGGCGATGAAAGAAAATATGATTATGACCGCGGTTGAAGAAACCGGACTTCCTGCCGAAAGCAGAGAAGAAATCGCCGAAAGCGTCAGGGAACGTGA
>JAFWCP010000083.1 GCA_017536845.1 Solobacterium sp.
ATATGGTTTCACAGGCAAAAGCAGAAGGCAAGGCAGAAGGCAAAACTGAAGGTCAGGCAGAAGGCAAAACTGAAGGCCAGCTGATGATTGTGCAGCAGCTGATTGAAGAAAAGGACTATACATACGAACAGGCTGCTGATCTGATGAAAATACCAGTGGAAGAGTTTGCCGGGAAGTATGAAGCGTTTCTGAAGGGTGCTGCGGAAAAGCGGGAAACACAATGAAAAAACCTCTGGCTGCATCAGCCGGAGGCAGGTATGGAAAATCGTTAAATCAGCCCGTAATGCTTCAGGGCATTGGCGATGCCGTCTTCATCAACATTGCTGGTGACGTAATCGGCATATTCCTTAAGTGCCTGCTGGCCATTGCCCAGGACGATGCCGTGTCTGCATTCCTGAATCATGGCGAGATCGTTCATGGAATCACCGAAGCCGTAGGTATTCTCCATCTGCCCGTGATAGTGGGTGACCACCATCAGGATACCGGTGCCTTTGTTGACGTCAATCGGGGAAATCTCCGCCCCGTCGGGAGTGTTGCCGGCCATGGAGTTGACCGGTACATATGTTGTATAGGGTTTGATTGCTTCTTCAAAGGCGGCACGGTCCGAGTCTTCAAAGTACTGTACGCTGAATTTATAGATATCATCACCCGCATACTTTGCCAGGGGAATATTTCCCAGCGCATAGAAGGGATGCACGAGCAGGCGGTTGGCAATGATGACCGGCATGGCGTTCAGCCTTGAGATGACCATGTCATACCAGCGCGGGTCGGAATACGCCGCCTTGAAGCAGAGGACATTGAAACCGACGCGGCACTCAGTTGCCTTGGCCTGGATCATTCTGGCAAGGTCAGGGTCAAAAACACGCTTCAGGACGATTTTGCCGTCCAGCTCAAAACCGCCGCCGCTGGCGAAAATGGTGCCGTCAGGGGTAAAGCCATAGTTCTCCGTCAGGGCATAATATGGCCGGCCTGTGCACAGGAATACCAGATTGTGATTCGCCTGCGCCTTGCGGATGGCGAGAGAGGCACTGCGGGGGACATGCCCGGTTTTGGGATCAATCAATGTCCCGTCGATATCAAAAAACATAAAATTATTATCCATGGATGAAACCTCCTGCGACAATTGTACTACAGAAAGGCTTCACTCGTTCTGACCACTTTTTCCTGATGCCATGAGTCGTTCCGGTGAGTATTGCAGAAACAGTCACACATTCTCTGCAGAGAATGAACTTCTTGGTTCGTATTGAAATTGTCAAGTGGATTTGATACCATCAGCTTGCAGATAACGGCAGCGATTGCCGGATTTGAAAAATGGAGAATTACAGCATGAAATATCTGATTCTGGTCCTGCTTCTGTTAGCGGCCGGGTGCCATTCGACAGGAAACCCGCAGAAGGACAGTGAAGTGAAAAATACGTATCATCAGATCAGCCAGGATGAAGCAAAGGAAATGATGACAAGGGATGACGGCCATGTCATCGTGGATGTCAGGCGGCAGGACGAATATGACGCCGGCCATATTCCCGGGGCCATCCTGATCCCGAATGAATCCATTGGCAGCCAGTGTCCGAAAGAACTGCCGGACCTTGACCAGGTCATCCTGATCTACTGCCGCAGCGGCAATCGTTCAAAGCAGGCAGCACAGAAGCTGGCGGATCTTGGCTATACCAGCCTGTATGAGTTCGGCGGCATCAATACATGGACCGGTGAGATCACAACCGAGCCGGCTTCTTTTTCAAACAGCAGGACCATCTATCTGGCTGGCGGCTGTTTCTGGGGCGTGCAGAAGTTCTTTGACCAGTTTGCCGGCGTGATCAGAACCGAAACCGGCTATGCCAACGGCCCAACGGAAGAGCCAGCCTATGAGGATGTTTGCAATGGGAGCGGCCATGCGGAAACGGTCCGGGTCGAGTATGATGAAACCTTGATTTCACTTACGGAACTGCTGGAGTATTATTTCATGGTCATTGACCCGTTCTCTGTCAACCGTCAGGGCAATGACCGTGGGATCCAGTACCGCACCGGCATCTATTATCCCGATGAAAGCCAGAAGGCAGAAATTGTAGCGGTTTATAAAGCACAGACCGAAAAAGCGGGAAGAAAGCTGGCGGTGGAAGTGGAAACGCTGAAGAATTTTTTCGCGGCTGAAGAATACCATCAGAAATACCTGGACAAAAACCCGTTGGGATACTGCCATATCCCGACGAGCTTCTTCAGCCTGCAGAAGTCCGAAAAGACGGAAAGCCCGGAAGACCTGCGGGCAAGGATCGGCGATCTGGCCTATGAAGTGACGCAGAATGCTGCCACCGAGCGGGCCTATACCGGTACGTATGACAATTTCTTTGAGAAAGGGCTGTATGTGGATGTCGTCAGCGGGGAAGCGCTGTTTACATCCATGGACAAATACAATTCCGGCTGCGGCTGGCCGGCCTTTACAAAACCGGTCAATGCGGAAGCAGTTACGGAAAGAAGGGACATTTCCTTTGGCATGATCCGCACCGAAGTCCGCAGCAGCCGGGCGGACTCCCATCTGGGCCATGTGTTTGCGGACGGCCCGAAGGAAGCCGGCGGACTGCGTTACTGCATCAATTCCGCCGCCCTGCGTTTTATTCCCTTCGAGGAACTGGAAGAACAGGGATACGGGGACTACCGCAGCCTGTTTGAGTAAAAAACATCAGGATATCTTACTTCAGAAAAATCAGGAGGAAACAGGATGATCGAAAACATGAAGTGGACAAGGGAACCTGCCGCATGCAAGACAGAAGCAGGCAGGATCGAAATCACGACAAAGCCGCATACGGACTTGTGGCAGCGGACCTATTATCATTTCCGCAACGACAATGCACCGGTGCTGCAGGCGGAAACAGAAGAAAAATTCTTCTCCTTCATTGTCAGAACAGACTTTACCGGCAGCCATCATCGCTTTGACCAGTGCGGCATTGTCATGTACCTTGACAGCGACAACTGGCTGAAGGCATCGGTCGAATATGAGAATGAGGAATTCCAGCATCTTGGCTCCGTGGTCACAAACCAGGGCTATTCCGACTGGGCAACAACCGCCATCCCGGCCGCAGTCAAGACAATGTGGTACCGTTTCAGCCGGCGTGAGGATGATTACTGCGTGGAATGCTCGCAGGACGGCATGAACTTCTCCCAGATGCGTGTCTGCCATATGGCAAAAGGCGGCGGGAAAATTCAGTTCGGCATTTATGCCTGCTCGCCGGAGGACTCCTCCTTTACGGCCG
>JAFWCP010000084.1 GCA_017536845.1 Solobacterium sp.
GAGAGATCGCCATACCGAAGCCGAATTCGGCGTTGTCTTCGAACAGGGAGTTCGCCCACGCGACACCCTCGCCGTTCTTGTCGATGACAAACGGTGTGGAAGGTGTGGACGAGCAGTAAATCATGGAGCAGCCTGTTGCGTTGGCAACGAGCATGTCCTTACCGAACAGCTGGGATGCCAGTCTGTAGTACGGTGCTTCTCCGCAGCCCGGGCAGCAGCCGGAAACTTCGAAGTAAGGCATCTGCAGAGAAGATTCCTGAACAGTATTCGGACGTGCGTACTGAGGCTTGTACTCTGTTTCCTTATAGAGATAATCGGCCAGAGGATCCTGGTTGAGCTGTGTGTTGACATCAGCCGCATAGAGAGCCTTGGTCGGGCAGACTGTTAAGCAGACGCCGCAGCCTACGCAGTTGCTCGGGGAGACCTGGATTCTGTATACCAGACCGTCAGCGGCAGCACCCGGATAAGCGGCAAGCTTCTTCTGATCGACAGTTGTGAATTCAATGCCGTTCGCAGCAGCGATTTCGGCAGCCTTGGCAGCCTCATCAGCGTTGAGCAGGAACGGACGGATGGTTGCGTGCGGGCACGCGAATGCACACTGACCGCAGGCGACGCACTTGGAAGCATCCCAGCCCGGAACCTGAACGGCAATGTTTCTCTTTTCACGGAATGCAACATTCTCAGGGATGGAGCCGTCGAGGACATCATACTTGAGGAATGAGGATACCGGCATGTCATAACCTTCAAGAGCGTTGATTCTCTGCAGGTTGTTGTCGAAGTATTCGTCACCGGTCTTGACGATCAGGCTTGCCTCATAAGGCAGATCCTTCCATTCCGGCTTGACTTCGACCTTGACCAGGCCTTCGTTGCCCTTGTCAATCGCCGCACAGTTGTTGTTGACGACGTCTTCACCCTTACGGGCATAGGTATGACGGGCAGAATCCTTCATGAGTTCGAGGGATCTCTCATACGGCATGATCTGCTCGTTGAGAGCGAAGAACGCACTCTGCAGGATGGTGTTGGTATGACGGCCCATGTGGGTTTCCTGCGCCAGCTTGGTCGCGTTGATGATGTAGAAGTTGGCCTTCTTTGCAGCCAGGCTTGCAAGCATTCTGTTCGGCAGTCTGTCTTCGATTTCTTCTGCCGGAATGGTTGTATTGAGCAGGAATGTGCCGCCTTCCTTCAGGTTGCGGACCATGTCGAACTTGAAGCAGTAGCTGTCAAGTGAGCAGGAGATGAAGTCTGCCTTGTCAACATAGTACGGGGAATGAATCGGGCTCTTGCCGAAACGCAGATGGCTTCTTGTGACGCCGCCGGCCTTCTTGGAGTCGTAAGCAAAGTAAGCCTGGGAATACAGATCGGTGTTGTTGCCGATGATCTTGACGGTGGACTTGTTGGCACCGACTGTACCGTCGGAACCCAGACCGTAGAACAGGCAGCTTGTGTAATCTGTCTCGATGTCCAGCGGTGCCGGTTCGAGGGACAGGCCGGTAACATCGTCTTCGATACCGATGGTGAATTCTTCCTTCGGTGCATCTTTCTTGAGTTCTTCAAATACGCCGTTGATGTGAGCCGGGTTGGTATCCTTGGAGGACAGACCGTAACGGCCGCCGACGATTGTGAGGTCCTTATGATTTCTTAATGCATAAACGACATCGAGGAACAGCGGTTCTCTTGCGCCCTGCTCCTTTGCACGGTCGAGAACAGCAATCTTCTTGACGGTTGCAGGCAGAACAGCTTCGAGATACTTGACGGAGAACGGACGATACAGATAAACCTTGATCAGACCGACCTTCTCGCCTCTCTTGACGAGTTCATTGATTGTTTTTGTGATGGTGTCTGTGACAGAACCCATCGCGATGATGATTCTTTCGGCATCCGGAGCACCGACATAAACAAACGGTGCATAAGTTCTGCCGGTGTGCTCGCTGACAGCCTTCATGTACTTCTCGGCGATTTCCGGAACAGCTTCAAAATGCTTGTTCTGTGCTTCGGAAGCCTGGAAGTAGATGTCGTCGTTCTGCGAGCCGCCTCTTGTGATCGGGTTGGTGTGCGGGTTCAGCGCCTTCTTGCGGAACGCTTCAACCTTGTCCATAGGCAACAGGCTCTTCAGGAAATCGTAGTCCATGACTTCGATCTTGTCGATTTCATGGGATGTACGGAAACCGTCGAAGAAATGCATGACAGCAACACTGCCGTCAATTGCGATCAGGTGAGCAACGCCCGCCAGGTCCATACAGTCCTGAACGGAGTGCGAGCACAGCATGACCATGCCGGTCTGACGGCATGCATACACGTCCTGATGATCGCCGAAGATGCTCAGTGTGTGAGTAGCAAGGGATCTGGCTGCAACATGGATAACGCCCGGCAGCAGTTCGCCCTTGAGTTTATAGAGATTCGGAATCATCAGCAGAAGTCCCTGGGAAGCGGTGAAAGAAGCCGCCAGGGAGCCTGCCTGCAGCGCACCGTGAACAGCACCTGCGGCGCCGCCTTCGGACTGCATTTCAACGACCTTTACCTTGTCGCCGAATACGTTCTTTCTGCCTGCGGTAGCCCAGGCATCAATGTTTTCCGCCATCGGGGATGACGGTGTAATGGGATAAATACCGGCTACTTCCGTAAATGCATACGCAGAATGCGCAGTCGCGGTATTACCGTCCATTGCTTCGAAAACCTTTTTGTTTTCAGTAGTCATATGTCCTCCTGTTTTTGCTTCATATATTATACTCTATGCATTAGAAAACTGTCCCGCGAATTTATGGTCTATCCCCGGTTTTTGATGGATGATCCAATCAGATGACAAAGAATGAAAAAAACGGTTTTGAAATTCGCTGTGCTTTTTTCTGAAAACCGTTTTCATCTGACTTATGAAACTTTACAAAACGTCCCTGCGCCGCTACTTCTTCAGATTCCGCATGACCTGACGGATCTGCGCTTCGCTTGGCTTTCTCCCCATCTGCATGAACATGGCACGGATCATCTTTTCATCGATCGGCGGATGTTCACGAAGCTCCTTTTCAAAGTGCTTCTTGGTCAGGAAGAATGTTGCTACGGCCGAAATTGCCGCACCGGCCAGGAACCAGGCCAGTGATGTCCAAAATGCTGTCATATACGCTCACCTCAAATAACGGCATTCATTTTACCCCGTCATGTTATGAATTGCAATACCCGCGCACCTGCCTGTCAGAAAAGGAAAAACCGCAGCTTCACACTGCGGTTTCCTCAGATCTGATGCCGAAGGGGTGATATATGTCCCCTCTTCTGTAGAGGTGTGTGTCCTTGGTCATTCATCAGGATTCCCGGCCGTACCGGGCTTTCAACACAGAAATCTCCAGTCAGGATTCCCTTATATCAAAATGTAGGAAAAATAATTAATCCTCCGGCATAAGTATTATAATCGACCGTTCTTTCATTGTACAGTCTTGACAAATCAGGTTGTTGGCGTTATGAAATGAGGGATAGCCTCTGTCATGAGTGATAAAGCCAGGACCTGTGCAGGGTCCTGTTTCTTATCCTGCTGCAAACCCCTTCCCGTAAACTGTCTGCGTACCGCAGAGGACATACGCAGGGCAATGATGACAGGAATCGTCATCAGAAAAGATGAAAGGATGTGGGAGCCCTTCAGGTCAAGCAGAGCATCCCGCTTTTCATCATGCCGGAATAGACCCTATGCCGGCATAACGCCATAAAACCTTCAGCAGCCCGATCTTGTCTTTTCGCATTACATCATCCAGCAATAACGCGCCTCCTGCTCCAAAGCAAAGGAACACAGGGATTTCAGCCTTGAGGCCAGGACAGCCGCAGGCACACACAGCCCAGGAAGGACGGATACGGCTGGCATCAATGAGACAGCCGATAAATGACATTTCATTCCGTTGTTTCTCCCACGTATCATTACAGTGCACTCGTAAATACATTTCATTCACAGAAGGCTTTCTCTGCAGCAACTCTGTGACAGAAAGAAAACAGGACATCCTGAAGATGTCCTGCTGATCTGTTACTTCTTGTCGACGATCGCGATGCCCAGCAGATCCAGCTGTGCCTGATCGACGATGTTGGGAGATTCGCTCATCAGGTCGAGCGAACTGTTGGTGGTCGGGAAAGCGACGACATCGCGGATGTTGTCGGTCTCCGCCAGGCACATGACCAGACGCTCAAGGCCGATGCCGGTGCCGCCATGGGGCGGCGTGCCGTAACGGAAGGCGTCCAGGAAGAAGCCGAACTTCTGTTTGGCCTGTTCCATGGTCAGGCCGATGGCCTCAAATACCTTCTCCTGCAGTTCGGAATCGTGGATACGGATGGATCCGGAAGACAGTTCATAGCCGTTGAGGACAAGGTCATACGCACGGGAAGAGACATTGCCCTGGTCGTGGAAGAGCTCATCATAGTTCTTGATGTTCGGGGCGGTAAAAGGATGATGGCAGGCAACCCATCTCTGATCCTCTTCGCTCCATTCGAACATCGGGAAATCAGTGACCCAGCAGAACTTCAGCACGGAGCTGTCAACAAGGTTCTGCTCATGGGCAAGCCTGACGCGCAGGGCGCCCAAAGCCGCCTGAACGACAGACGCCTTATCCGCAATCACCAGCACCAGGTCATTGTCCTTTAACTGCAGTTTTTCTTCCACTGCTGCCTTTTCGGCATCGGAGAGCGGCTTGGCAATGCTGCCGGAAAGGACGCCCTTTTCCATCTTCAGATAGGCCAGCGCCTTGGCCTTGAAGCCATGCTTTACAAAATCCTGCAGCTTGTCGAGGGCCTTGCGGCTGTAGTCGGAAGCGCAGTTTTCAAACTTCAGGGCGCCGATGCGGCCGCCGTTGTCGATCACGGAACGGAACACCTGGAACTCAGTCTCCGCAAAGATGTCATTGAGATAGCTGATCTCGTTGCCGAAGCGCAGATCCGGCTTGTCGGAGCCGAAACGTTCCATGGCGTCATGCCAGGTAATGCGTTCAAAGTGGTCTTCGAGGTCTTCCCCTCTGGTGCCCTTGACGATGGCCTTCATCATCTTTTCGACAACCCGGAAGACTTCTTCTTCATCCGCAAAGCTCATTTCAATATCAATCTGGGTGAACTCCGGCTGTCTGTCCGCTCTTAAGTCCTCATCACGGAAGCATCTGGCAATCTGGAAGTACTTTTCCATGCCGGCGATCATGAGCAGCTGCTTGAAGATCTGCGGCGACTGCGGCAGGGCCCAGAACTTGCCGTTGTAGATACGGGAAGGAACCAGGTAGTCCCTTGCCCCTTCCGGCGTGCTTCTGGCCAGGATCGGGGTTTCCACTTCGATGAAGCCCTCTTCATCCAGGACGTTGCGGGCGATCATGCAGATCTTGTGGCGCATGATCAGGTTCTTCTGCAGAACGGGACGGCGCAGGTCGAGGTATCTGTACTTGAGCCTTGTATCTTCGCTTGTATCCGTGTCATCCGCAATCGTGATCGGGGCGGTTTCCGCCTTGTTCACAATGACGACATCCTCGGCGTGGATCTCGATTTCACCGGTTGCCAGCTTCGGGTTGGGGTCTTTTCTCTTTACAACAGTGCCTGTCACCTGCAGGATGTATTCATTTCTGACTGCCTTGACCTTTTCTGAGATGTTCTCGTCAAAGGTAATCTGGGCGATGCCGCTTCTGTCTCTTAAATCAATGAAGATCAGCTGGCCGAAGTCTCTTCTTTTCGCGACCCAGCCGATCAGGGTAACTTTCTTCCCCTCGTCGCTCAGACGCAGGGTGCCGTTGCCGCATGTTCTTTCCATAGTCTTATTCTCCCTTCACTGTTTTCACCAGGTCTGCTGCCGGAATGGTGATCTGGTTCTTATCATCCGCGCTCTTGAGGTTGACGGTGCCGTTTTTCACTTCGTCTTCGCCAAGGATCGCGATGTATCTTGCCTTTGTCCTGTCGGCGCTCTTGAACTGTGCCTTCAGGGATCTTGGAACGAGGTTGCCTTCCGCGATCAGCCCTTCTTTTCTGAGCATCTGCACGGTTTTGAGCACTTCGGCGCCGACATTGCCCAGGCCGATGACATAGACATCGGGACGGGGATCTTCGCTGAAGGCATAGCCTTCCGATTCCGCCAGCATGATCAGCCGTTCCAGGCCGATCGCAAAGCCGATGCCGCTCATGTCCGGGCCGCCGTAGTATGAGACAAAGTGGTCATAACGGCCGCCGGCAAA
>JAFWCP010000085.1 GCA_017536845.1 Solobacterium sp.
GGAAAAAAACAATGAAACGAAAAGGGATGGCCTTTCTGATGGCCGTATGCATGGCGTTCAGCCTGCTTCCGGCTGTAAAGGCAAAGGAAGCGTATATCGGCAGAATCCAGCTGCCGTATGCGGGAGCGATAAACTTCACTTCCCTGCAGGAGCTGGCCGATTATGTGTATGAGCACATGGAAAACGAAGATTTCACAATTGATATGCTGGCGGACTGGAATGAGAATGTACGCCTGCGTATCCCTGAGGACTGTCATGCAACATTGAACATGCATGGACACATCTACAACCGCGGGCTGACCGACTATACCAGCGACGGCGAAGTCATCTGGGTCGGTGACGATGCTGTGCTTACAATCAACGGCCGCAGTGATGGGGATGCATATATTGACCACCGGGTCGGCGTCTACCATTCCTGGAGCCGTGACGGCAAGGCGGACCAGTATCGGACCATCACCGGCGGCGTCATTGCCGGCGGTTACAGTTCCAACGGCGGCGGGGGAATTGATGTCAAAAGCAATGTGACCCTGAACCTGAATGAAGTCACGATTGCCGGCAACCGGACGGAACAGAACTGGGGTACTGACGGCTATGGCGGCGGCATCTGGGTCCATGGCGGTATCAACAGCGCCGGCAGCATCTATATGTACCAGTCAACGATCACCGGCAATTATGCCTATAACGACGGCGGCGGCATCTACCAGTCCAACCATGACGGTTTCTATCTCGAGATGGACCAGTCCCACATTGATTTCAATTACTGCTATGACCAGGGCGGCGGCATCTGCGTTGACGGTGAAAGTGCTGTCATCAAAGGTGACGGGGTTTCCAGCGTATCCGGAAACCGTACCGCCGGCGGCAGTTCGCATGACGGCGGCGGCATCTACATCTGGAATGACGACGTTTCCGTCAGCGGCCTGCAGATCAGTAACAACATGGCGTATGACGGCGGCGGCATTTACTGCCAGGAAGAAAAGGTCGCCGTTTCGGACTGCACGCTGGAAGGCAATTATGCGTTCAATAAAGGCGGCGGCATCTATGTCAATAACGATGAAACCTCCATCACCGGCTGTGAGATTACCCGCAACGACGCCAACAGCGACGGCAACGGCGTGTATGTCGCCGGCAATGTCGACGAAGCCTTTGACATCATAGGCGGTACGGTCATTGCCGACAACGGCAGCACCAACCTGTATGTGGAAAACAGTTCCCGGGTGAACTTCACTCTGACCGGTGGTGCGAATGTATATATGAGGTATGCGGAGATGCCTTCTGACTATAAGATGGTGACGGAAGGCGAAGTCGGCGACACGGTCAAGACGACAAACTGCATCCGTTTCCTGCACAGTGATGTAAACGGCTATCACTTCACCTTCAACACCGCACCGAACCAGAGAAAGATCTACCTTGTCAAGGATACCTATACAGGAAGTGAAGTCGGGGATTCCTATATCCCGGGAAATCCGACGGTCATCAGTGCGCAGGAAGCGTCGGTTCAGGCGCGTACGCCGGTGGAAGGGTATACGATCACCGGCAGCCATGATGGCGCAGACCGTACGTATCCGCTTTACCGGGGGTATTTCCGCTATCCTTCCACCGAGGATGCGGACGCCAACAATACCGGCGTGTACTATTATTCGGATGGTTATTTCGATGCCGATCCGGAGGTTTACAATGAGCATCTTGCGACCATGTCAACAGCCATGGCCATGGCCGGCATGTACCTTCAGAATATGGATTATCCTTACAAGCATGCCTCCATCCGCCAGCTTTTCACAGATATCGGGGCTGCGGAGGAAGATGTTTACGTCAATGAATTCAACACGCAGAAACCCGGAACGGATACCATCGGCGTTGCCATCGCTTCCAAAGCGCTGAAGGATGCCAACAACGATGAAACCGGTTATATCCTGGTTCCCATCGCTGTCCGCGGTGCCGGCTACGAAGCTGAATGGGCCAGCAACATGAAGCTGGGCGTCGGTATTGAACGTGACGGCGAAGCCCAGGGCTTCTCCGAAGCCGCCGACCAGGTGATGGCGGAAATCGAAAAATATCTTGATGACCATAACCTGGGGGCTAAACTGCAGGAAGGGAAAATCAAGTTCTGGATTGCCGGCTATTCCCGGGCCGGGGCGACGTCCAACCTGACCGCAAAACGGCTGGTTGAGAATTATGCCTGCAATGAAGCAGGCAAACGCAATGAAGTCTTTGCCTACTGCATCGAAGCACCCCAGGGCGGCACCGACAAGGCGGAAAAGCTTTCTGATTCTTTCTATTACTGCATCCATAATGTCATCAACTTTGCGGACATCGTGCCGCTGGTCGGACCGACGGAAATGGGCTTCAAGCGCTATGGCGTTGACCATTATGTGCCCGGTACGGCAGCCGGCAGCGTCCGGGGAATCCATTCAACCCCGTCCGGGGCCGGCAGCAGCGGCGTTACAGACGTGACGGAGCATGCCGACAACAAGGAGATCCGGACCAAAAACGATGAAGGCGATAATCCTGAGTATGTCTCTTTACGGAACCGGATGCTGAAACAGCTGTATGCCGTGGATTCGAAGATTGTCTTTGACGATTATTTCCACCTGATGGAAATGAACTTTGTCCCGGGCGTATCCATTGAAGAACAGGGCGACTATAACGAATCCGAGGAATGGTTCATCCGTTCTTTCCTGAAGAAGTTCCAGCAGGCAAGCATCACTTCCCGTGATGTCTGGGCGGATGAGCGAGTCGTGATCAACGGCATGACGTTCAACACCATCCAGCAGGCACTGCGGGAAACCTGTGCCCTTGTCTTTGGCATGGATGATGATAAGATGCAGGGATTTGTGAACAAGGCATCCCGCCTGATGAGCACCATCAGGACGGTTCCCATCTATTCCTATGAGTACGGGCTGATTGAAATCTGGGATGATGTGATCGGTGACTGGCATACGCTGTCCGGTTCCACCAAGCAGTCCTACCTTGATTTCCTCTGGGGCCGCCTTGTCTCGACAAGCGCGTTTGATTATCTTGACCAGGAAGATGTCGACCGGCTGAAGGTCAACTTCCCGACGATTGCCGAAAGGCTGCTGAACTTCCTGGACTGGGATTATTCCCATACGCATATTTCCTGCCCGGACACTTCCTGCATGATCTGGCTCGGCACCCTTGCCGGCAACATTTCCCGGATCATGATGAACCATTATCAGGAAGTCAGCTTTGCCTGGTTCCGCTCCTTTGACAGCTTCTATAACGGCGAAGTGTTTGATGAAAGGAATCAGGAATATCAAATTGCGAAACCGGAAAGCATCGAAGCGCCGCAGGCTTCTGCGGACGGTGAAGAACCGCTGGCCCTGCCGGTCAGCTATACCAACTGGACGCCGCTGCAGGGGAACAGGCAGACGGTCACCCTTGACGTGGAAGCGCTCGAGGGCGAAATGATCTATTACACCCTCAACAATTCCGACTGGCAGCTTTACCGCAATCCCATCGAGCTTGCCATTCCCGAAGGAGAAGCCTTTGCCAGCTATGAAATCCGCACCAGGGCAAGATGGTATGACTGCGACAGCAGCCGGGCATCCTACCGGGTCAGGCTGATCGGGGAACAGCATCCGGTGACGGTACATACAAAGACAGCCGGTGCAAACGGCATCGAGGAGAAGACGGAAACCCTTCTGCATGCGGTCGGAGAAACCGTTACGCTTGCGGCTGAGGTGCCTTCTGACATGTTCTTCCGCCGGTGGATCATCGTGAATGGTTCCGGGCATAATGTGACCAACAGGCTGATCCCTGATTCCGAGCAGCAGAAGCAGCCGGAGGTGTCCTTCGTCATGCCGGAACCTTCCGGAAGCAATTTTGAACCGGATTATGAACTGATCTGCTATGCGAAGTACGGGGATGTGATCCGTACCATTGACCTGGCATCACAGCCGGCATTCGACGCTGAAGCACTCCTGCCGACGGCCGGTGAAAAGCTGCCGGAAAGAGTGGAAGCGACATGGAACGGGACACAGAAAAGCTACGGTATCGAATGGTCCTTTGACTTTGAAGACAGCCATATTCTTTCCGAGGATGGCGAAAAGGCGCTGAACCATACGGTGTATACAGCCGTCATCGTCATTCCGGAAAGGGAAGATATGCGGTTTACGGATGATGTCAGCGCTTCCCTGACAAATGTGGCAGCTGAAAATATCCGGAACCTGGCTGTTGTGAAGAAAAACGGCAGCGTGGAAATCACGATCACATTTGCGGAAACCGATGATGCCGGTGACGAATATGAACCGGATCCTGAATCTTTCAGCAGTCTCTGCAGGATCGTCCTGAACTTCCGGAACCTGAACCGGGATGCCGCAGCGGCAGAGCCGCAGGAATACCTGCTGGCCAAAGGCCGTTCCATTGAACTCCATGCGCCTGAGCTTGCGAATATGAAGTTTATCAGCTGGACAGCAGACTGGAATTCGATTTCAGACCAGGGTATTTCTATGCAGCAGACCGACAGCGGAGCCATCAGGCTGGATGTCAGTTCTTCAGCAGAAGCTGATACTGTTGAAATCGGGGCCGATTACAAACCGGTCATCAGCCGCGTGGAAATCGTCCTTGGCGATGAGGACTGGGTTCCGGTGGCCGGAAACAGTGCTGAAAATGCACCGGTGCTGCAAAGCGTCACCGTTACCAGCGGCCGGCGGTATCAGTTCGTACCGGATGAAAACGGACGGTTTGGCTGCTTCCAGACATCTCTGACGCCAGGCGGAATCAGGATCTATGTGGACGGCATACGCCATGTCGTATATAACTACGACACTGTGTACGAAGCAAAAGTGTTATACCTGGGCACACCTTCAAAAGAAGTGTCCGTCATTCCCGAAGGCGGCGGTGAAGCTTTCAATGTCAGCAGTTTATACGTGATGGCTGAGGATGCTGAAATCCTGATCAACGGCCTGAGTGCCGAGCTGCAAGGTGACGGGACTGCCGTACTGGCCTTCCCGAAGACAGAACCGGGGCCGGTGAACCTGCTGGAATATGAAAAACCGGCTGACATCAGCGGCGTTCCGCATGCGACGAGCCGTGATGAGCTCAAGTATCATTACCTGCCGGAAAAAACCGCGGTCACAGTCAGCGACGGCAGCATCAGTGAAGTGAATATCTACTGGGGAGATATCGAACCGGATCCTGATGATGGGAGTCTTGATGAGATCGTCTGCACCGCACAAGGAGAGCTCAATCTGCCGTATGGGGTATATGCCAACGGGATTGATACAGCATTTGCCATCAACGTCACGGTCAATGCCGCGGATGAGGCGGCCGCGCCGACCGCTTCCGTCAGCTCCGGCACATACCTGTCCGCATTTGATGTCACGCTTTCTTCGGCAACAAAGAATGCGAAGATCTATTACACGATGGATGGTTCTGATCCTTTTGAAAACGGCAGCCTGTATGGCGGGGAGGCAATCCATCTTTCCCCGGATATGGGAGAATGCGTCATCCGTGCCCGGGCGAAGAAAAACGGCTGCTTCGACAGCAGGGAATCCATCTATACCTACCTCTTTACCAATCAGGTGGAACTGCCGGAAGGCGGAACCCTGACCTATAACGGTGAACTTCAGAAAGGTTTATCCGCAAGCCCGTACTATACGCTGACAGCGGCTGAAGGCAGCGGTGTTACGATTGATGAGAACGGCAATGCCATGGCGAAGGAGGCCGGCACCTATACGGTCAATGCCCATATTTCTGATGACTATATCTGGAAGGTTGGAGAAACCGAGCCGGTCGCGGCCCCGGGAGAACCGGATGAAGACGGCACGATAACGATCATCTGGACAAGCGAAGACATCACGACAGCCGAGGATCAGGAAATCACCTTTACCATTGAAAAGGCATCGCTGGCAAATGCGGTTGTCACAGCGGAAGATATGGCCTTTACCGGCCAGCCGCTGACGCCGGAAGTGACAGTCCGCCTTGGCGGCCTGATCATCCCGGCTGAGGAATATACCGTGGCGTATGCCGGCAACACGGAACCGGGAACGGCAGCAATCACGGTCACAGGCAATGAAAAGAATTTCACCGGCACGGCCGAAGGGACATTCACCATCATCGGTGAGTCCGAACCGGAATTCAAAGCCCAGACCATGGTCCTGTCCGGACTGATCGGTGTGACCTTCTATATGGAACTTCCGGAAAGGGAGGGCTTTGACTACAGCGACAGCTATATGACGTTTGAAATTGAACACGGAACCTGCACGCCGCAGGCAGGGTATGCCGAAGCTGTGCATAACGGTACATACGGCTATACAGGCTTTATCTGCTATATCAATGCCATCCAGATGGCAGAACCGATCAGGGCTGTCTACCACTACCGGCAGGATGGGGAATGGAAGCAGATTGAAAGAACCGCAGCGGCAGCGGATTACTTCACCGTGTTTGACGATCTGGTGGAGCAGGGGCAGATCACGGATGAAAAAGCGATCTCGCTTGTCCATGCCCTGGCAGACTACGGCCATTACGTACAGCCGTTCCTGTCTGCCGCCCGCCATTGGGAACTGGGGAAGGACTATCTCGAACAGGGCACATCCTATACCACAGACTATGATTACGAGGTCATCCAGCAGGCGGTGGCAGAAAAGGCACCCAGCTGGGAGAACAGGACAGAAGGGGATATTGAATCAGTCATGAATTCCCTTGTCCTTGACAGCGGCACCGCCATCCGGGTGTACTTCTTCACTTCATCAGATTACAACGGTACCTTCCAGGCAGCTGTGGATGACCGGGAAATGAAGACGTACACTGAACAGTCAAAGTCTACCTATTATGTTGACATCAGCAACGTTGCCGCCCACCTGCTCAGCCAGGACCATACCATTGAAGCCGTAACGGCAGATGGGCATACGGCGACAGTAACTGTCAGCGGGATGTCCTACGTGCATTCGGGGCTGCAGTACTATACCGATGCCAACGACGCGGATGGCACTGCCCGAAAGGCAATCGCATCCATTTACGCCTATGCAAAGGCGGCTGAGGATTACAAGGCAGCACATCCTGACAACTGAGTTTATATATTGAACAAAGGCGGCTCAGGCAGCCGCCTTTGTTATGGATGCCGATTCGTTATCTGGGTAATGACGAATATGGATTCATCCTGATAGAATAATTGCGCCTTCCTGACAGGTGAGGAGGCTGAGGAAGACATGATGAACCTGTCATCGGTTAACCAAAACAGAACAGGAGATTTTTATGAGTGAAGTCACATATACGAAACTGAAGCTGACAAGGACCATGCTGGAAAAGACAGAGCAGCGGTTCATTGCCTTTGATACCGAGACCACCGGCCTGGATTCTTATTATGACAGGATCATTGAAGTCGGCGCCGTGTTATTTGAAAACGGCCAGCCGGTAAAGCAGTTCAATACCCTGGTCCATTCGGTCAACCATGTTCCCTATGATGCCTACATGGTCAACCACATTTCCGATCGGGAAGTCCAGGAAGCACCTCCGGTCACTTCGGTCTATCCGGCCCTGCTGGAATTCTTCGGCGATGCCGTTAACGGAAACACCATCCTGGTCGGCCATAATGCAACCTTTGACATGAAGTTCCTGGCGGCGGAGATGAACCGTCTGGACCTGGCCGGGGATTTCCTCTATGTGGATACCTGCGCACTTTCCCGAAAGGCAGTGCCGGACCTTTACAGCCATACCCAGGATACCGTTGCCAGGCATTTCGGCATCCGCAACAGACAGAGCCACCGGGCTGTCACCGATGCTTTGACCTGCGGCAGCATCATGACCAGGCTGATCCCGATGTTAAAGGAACATGAAACCGTCCTGGCCGACGACAGGAAACGGGAAGCCAAGCGTATCAGGTTTGAACCGGATGACGGGGAAAAAGAACTGTGCGCATTCCTGTTTCAGACGGCCCATCAGGACATCTGCTTCCAGAAAAACGGCAAACTGCTGAATGTCCGCGCTGAAGAGCCGCTTTTCTCCCTGTGCCTGACCGGCCGTCATCCTTATCTTGTCACCAGGCAGTGCTATGCGCAGGGCTTTGAAGCAGTCACCCCCTGCAGCAGTACCGAAGCCAGGATGTATCCGGACGGGGTGAGGATCATGGCGGAAGAGGATGTACAGGCCATTGCCGGAAAGCTGCTGGCCACGATCCTGGCAAATGCCGAAATCCACAAACCGGCCAATGCCGCTGAGCTCTATGATGCCATGCGCAGTCAGGAACTGTACTGGAAACCGTCATCACAGGAATGACAGCGGCTGACTGGTGAAACAGGAAAGGCTGCGGTATAATCTGTGCCATGAAACCGGGCGTAAAAATCAAACACATCCTGATCGTTATTTTGCTTGCCGGAGGGGGCATCGGCATCTGGCAGGGCTATGAATGGGCGCACCATGACTATCTTGTCAAGGCACAGATCAGGGAACAGAAGGAAATCCAGAAGGCAAAGGACCTGGCGTATAAAAGGCTGGCAAGGTCACTGTCAGTGGTCTTCAATGACGAAGTGCAGGTGGTTGAATACGGCAGTGAATTTGACGAAAGAGTCCTGGTCTTGGAACACAGCGGCACGCTGGAACAGAACACCCATGTGGATACCATGCGCACCGGGAAGCAGACGGTCAGCTATACCGTCACCGGCACGGAAGACCAATACGGCCAGACTGCCGAAAAGACGTTTGAAAAAACAGTCGTTGTCAAGGATACCCAGATGCCCTGGATTGATTTCAAAGAAGACACCATCACCATCCAGGAAGGGACAACTATCACCCGCGGGGCCAATGTCCTTGGCGCCCATGACGCGGTGGACGGGGATCTGGAATATACCGTAGACGGCGACGTCGACAGCAGCACCCCCGGTGATTACATCATGCGGGTTACGGCCCATGACCATAACGGCAATACGGCTGTAAGGGAATATCTGGTCACGGTCAAGGAAAAGCCGAAGCCGAAAATCCCGCCGGCAAGTGCCGGGCCGGCCCCGGATTACATCTATTCCTTCCTGACCGGCACGATGGGCCTCAACCGGGCGGCAGCCTGCGGGGTCATGGGCAACCTCTATGCGGAAAGCAGCTTTGACCCGGGCTGTGATGATTCCGGTTATTACGGTCTTGTGCAGTGGGGCGGCGGCAGAAGAAGCAACCTGATGTCATGGTGTGAGGCCAACGGCTATGCCTACTGGACGACGGAAGGGCAGTGCGCGTTTATGTACCATGAACTGCAGACGTCATATTCCGGCTGCCTGAACAATCTCTATGGCGTTGAGGATTCGGCCGACGGGGCTGCGGCAGCCGCCATCATCTTCGTACACCAGTATGAAGGAGCAGCATCGGAAGGCAACCGGGCAAACCTGGCGGTCGGGTATTACGGCGGCTGAGGATTTCCTGAACAGGAAACAAACTTGAATCAAAAATATTACCGTCCATGATATACTAATGGGCGTAAAGGAAAAACGAGGAAAAAGTCATGAGTGAATCCAATAACAACACACAAGCACAGGCAATGCCTGAAATCACATTGACACTGACGCCGGATGAAGTCGCGGCGGAAAATGAAGCCAAGCTGGCTGAACTGGAAAATAAAAAGGAAGAAGCACCCAAGGATCCGCTGGAAGGCATGATGTTAAGCGATGCCGAAAAGAAGATGATTGACGACTTCTCCAAGAAGATCGACATCACCGAATCCAACACGGTTCTCCAGTATGGTTCCGCAGCCCAGAAGAAGGTCACGGATTTCTCCAATACCGCGCTGCAGAATGTCCGCACCAAGGACCTCGGCGAAATCGGCAGCCTGCTGTCCGACCTGGTTGTTGAGCTGAAGGATTTCGACAACAAGGAAGAAAAGAAGGGCCTTGCCGGACTGTTCTCCAAGGGCAAATCCAAGGTAGAGGATTTCAAGATCCGCTATGACAATGCGGAAGCAAATGTCGACAAGATCGCCAATGTCCTGGAAGACCACCAGATCACCCTCCTCAAGGACATCGCCCTGCTCGACCAGCTGTATGAGAGAAACGCGCAGAATACAAAGGAACTGGCCATGTACATCCTGGCCGGCAAGAGGAAGCTTGCCTCCGTCCGTTCCAATGAACTGCCCGCTGCCATTGCCAAGGCAAAGGCATCCGGCCTGCCGGAAGACGCCCAGGCTGCCAATGACCTCGAACAGGCATGCGTCCGTTTTGAAAAGAAGCTGTATGACCTGGAACTGACAAGACAGGTATCTGTCCAGATGGCGCCGCAGATCAGGCTCGTCCAGAACAACGACACCCTGATGACCGAGAAGATCCAGTCCACGCTGGTGAACACCATTCCGCTCTGGAAGTCGCAAATGCTTATTGCTCTGGGCATCGCCCATTCAAAAGAGGCGGTCAAGGCTCAGAACGAAGTATCCGAGATGACCAACAAGATGCTGAAGGAGAACGCCGAGAACCTGAAGATGGCCACGATCGAGACCGCCAAGGAATCCGAGAGAGGCATCGTCGACATCGAGACGCTCACCGAGACCAACAAGAAGCTCATCGAGACTCTCGAGGAAGTCAAGCGCATCCAGATCGACGGCAGGGAGAAGAGAGCCGCCGCTCAGCAGGAACTGCGCAGGATCGAGACGGAACTGCAGAAAGAGCTCACCAACGTCATCAACAAATAATGACATACGGGTCCCGCAAGGGACCCTTTGAATTATCGGGAAGGAGGATCGAGAATGACGGAAAAGATGCCGCCGATCGTAAAGATATACGAGGCTTTCAGCGCGATAGCCGACGGAAGAGTAGCGATGGGCGAGGGGCATGCGGAAGTGCTGTCATCGGACCGGACGAAGTCCTATAAGGTCTTCTGGAAAGGGGATCAGTACTCCTCCGACGACAATGCTAGCCGCTGGCAGGGATATCCCGGATATCCCGTCATCGCGGTGCTGATGCTGCAGGGGAGGCTGATCTTCAATGA
>JAFWCP010000086.1 GCA_017536845.1 Solobacterium sp.
CGCTTCCCTAGCCGTAATGTGCCTGTCGGGGTGGGATTGCATGTAATCCAGAAGGATTTCCTTCTGTTTTGTCTTATATCCTTTTTCTTCGCTCATATGCCTATTATAGCGCAGAATCAGCGGCAGATGCCGGTGACCGGGTCAAATTCATAGCGGACGCCGTCAATGTACTGCTCCCCTTTCAACATGGCGCCGGTGATCAGGTCATAGTAATACGCACCGTTTTCGTTGAAGTACCAGCCCTTGACCATGTGCCCTTCACTGTCATACCTGACCCACTTGCCTTCCGAATCATGATCCCCCTGGAAGACGTACGGCATCCAGACTTCCTTGTTCTTCGCCACTGCCCCGTCATACACGGCATCCAGCCAGTACCAGGCATTGGTTGCCGGGTCAAAGATTTCCCGGCCCCGGATGAAGCCGCCGTACTGCGTGTCCCTGACCCCGTACTGATCGTCATACGTGCCCTGGCGGACGCCGTTTTCATACCAGAACCCTTTGTAAAACTCGATATGCAGCATCCGGAAGCGGACCTGCACCAGGGTATCCTTTTCCACCTTGAATTCATACTTTCCATGATTCAGGGATGCCGCCCTGCCGTTGACGGTCAGGCTTTCCAGCTGGTAACCGTCCTGGGCTGCAAAGCGGATGGTTGCCTGATCCCCATGGCTGACGGTCTGATGGGCCGGTTCGGCTTTGCCGCCGGCGGTTGTTTCAGCATCTACGGCATACTGCCGGCGGGTAAAGACAGCCTGGATCTCGGTATCCTGGCGCACCGTAAAGGCGAAGGAAAGCACCGGCGTTTCCGCCTCGCCGTTGACCGTCAGGGCAGAAAGCTGCCAGCCTTCCTGCGGCGTGAATACAACGGTCTTTTCCTCGCCGTAATATGCGGAGGTGCTGGCAAAGGAGGCTTTGCCCTGGCCCTGCGTATAAACACTGACGTGATAGACGATGCGGGCAAAGACCGCTTCAATGACCGCGTCCCTGCTCACGGACACGGTGCCGTTAACAACCGGTTGCCCATTGGCCGTCAGCGCCTGCAGCTCATAGCCAGGATCCGTCTGCACGCTGACATGCACGCTTTCCCCGGCCAGCACTTCCCTGCGGTCCACGCTCACCGTGCCGCCTTCTGTTTCTTTTACCGTAACGGCACAATACGGCCTGACATTGACGATGGCCTGGGCCGACAGGGTCTGGTACTTTGCCTGCACGGTCAGCTGCGGGGCCTTTTCGTCCCGGCCGATCGTCAAAACGCCATGGCGGATGGCCGTTGCCGCTGAGGTTTTCCCCGTCAGCGACCAGCTGATCAGTTCAGGATCAACGGTTTCCTCCGCTTCATTGTATGCGGTAAAGGCCGTTTCGCTGCCGGCATCGGCCTGGCTTTCTTCCGGTGACAGACGCAGCACGGGAAGCTCTTCTTCCAGCGTCATGGCATATTTCTTTTCGAACCTTGTCGTATCGTGCAGGACGATCCGGAAGCTTCTGCCCGGCAGGTCGGTCACATCAAAGACGCAGGCATGGCTGGCCCCGTGTTCCTCTTCATAGAAGGTCTGTCCCTGCAGTTCATTGCCGTTTTCATCCAGCAGGCCGACATGGGCCAGGCACATGTTGTCAGAAGCCGTAAACCGCAGCTGGCGGCTGCCGTCAGGAAGCACGACCAGCCTGGCGTCGGAAAGGGACGGCGGCGTGTTGTCGATGTATACGGCAAAGGATGTCGATGTATTCTTCTGCGGATGGGCGGCATCAATGGCTGCGGTGATGACGACATCCAGCTTTGTCCCTTCCGGGATGACGCGGCCGTCCGCGTATGTCGGCCGCCAGCGCACTTCCTGCAGGAAGCGGTTTGACGGCGCGTAAAACTTTCTCTTCTGGCCCTCAAACACCTTATTATATATGGAAACACCTTCCGTATTTCTGATGTCAATTTCATAGCGTTCAACGTTGCGGATAAAAGGCAGGCTGAGATAGTAAATACCGCTGTTCCGGCTGGTATTGGTCACGGAGGAATTCGAAGCGATGCAGACCGCCTTTTCGGCTGTCGGGGTGGTCAGGGAATAGGCCGGGTCATACGGGTTCTGGCCGGCAATCGGACGCACGCCATGGAAGGACTCGTTTTCAGCATCCTTCAGGCTCAGGGCGCTGACAATGCCGGTAACCCCGATCACCGCCCGGTCGGCATGGATGACCGTTTCATCCAGTGCCGGTGCCTTTGACCAGTCGCCGAAGAAAGACAGGAAAGGAATGCTCAGGGTGAAGTCAGGCGCCTTGCAGAAGACATAGCCTTCGACATAACTGCCGGCTTCAAAACCGCCCAGGTACGCCAGGGATTCCTGATCCAGGGCAAAGGTCGTATGGACCTGTGTCCTGCCTTCCGCACGCACGGAAACATCACCGCCGATGGCTCCTGAAAGCACGTGCGGTTTCAGGGCAAAACGGCCGTTTTCCGCTTCCTCGGCGGCAATATACACTTCAATTTCCATATCCACCGGGTCAGCCATCGCGTTCAGGGCAAAGTCAAAGGCATACTGCCCGTCGTTGACCTCTCCCAGTTCCAGCTTCGGCCTGCCCCCTTCAACATCCGCATAGACAATCGCCGCAAAGGCATTCTGCAGGCTGATCAGCCCGGCCCCCTGGGCCCGTACGGAGACGTAGCCGTCATCCTGACGGATCGGCTTTGCCGAGCCCATCAGCACCTTCTCGGCGGCATCCGGAAGGCCATATGTCTTTTCCAGATGGCTCGCCACGATGGCCAGGGCAGCCCCGGCATGCGGGGCCGCCATCGAAGTGCCTGACATGTCGCCGTACATGCCGCTGTTCAGGGCGGAATAGATATGTCCGCCCGGCGCGGTGAGCTCGGGCTTGAGGCAGAGGTCTTCACTTGGCCCGCGGGAAGAGAACCAGGAGATCATCCCGGCCGTTTCATTGGCAAAGACGCTTTTTTCCTCGATGGAAGTGATCCTTTTTTCCTTTGCGGCAAGCAGGTATTCCCCTTCTTCCTTTGTGATGACAATGCAGGGGATGGAAGCATCGTCAATCTCGATCGTAATCAGTCCCTCAAGATGGTTGTAGATGATGATGCCGGCCGCCCCCATTGCCGCAGCCGTCTGCTGTTTCTGGATGAACTGGTTGTTTTCCCGTGAGACAAGGACAACCTTGCCCTTCACATCCAGGCCTTCATAATCGCTTTCACTGCCGGTGCCCGGCACCACGACATAACCGACCGGCGCTTTCAGATGGATGAACCTTGTTTCTTCCTTACGGGCCGGATCGACAAAGCAGATGGCCTTTCCGCCCACCGTAAAGCAGTCGCTGACCGTCTGGCGGCTGTCAACGCCGGCAATGGCCAGGGAGGCCGGATAGACGGCCGGTGAAGAAACCGTCCCGTAAGATGGATTGGCGGTGGAAGGCAGCGAACCGTTGATGCCCTGATAGCCGACATACGACTCATTGCCGCAGGACACCGTCATCACAATGCCTTGTCTTGCTGTCAGGTCGACTGCCGTCATCAGCTCGTCATATTCCCCGTTGATGCCGGTCGTAAAGCCGCAGGGCTCGCCCAGGGACATGTTGACAACGTCAGGGTGCAGCAGCACCGCATCTTCCAGAGCAGCGATGATATCCGCCTCCCGGGCCGTTTCCCCGTCATTGGGGAAGACCTTGAAAAAGGCAATCTGGGCGTCTCTGGCAACGCCTTTGATTTCTTCATCATTGCCTGCGGCAATGCCGCTGACATGGGTGCCATGGTCAACCCCGCCCCGGACATCATCATCAGCACGGCTGTAGATGCCGAAGTTGCCGGCATAGTCATAGGCAAAGGGTATCTTCAGGCTCTTGAACGTATTCCCTTCGGCATGCATGCCTTCAATCCTGACGGGTTCGGTAATGGCCGCAGAAGGCGGCATCGTCGAAAAGGCGGGATGGTCGGTGTCCAGCCCGGCATCGATGATGCCGATGACCATGCCTTCCCCATACGCCCCGTCCACCGGTTCGATCAGGCTGTCCATGACATGGCCGATATCATCGGCGGTTTCCGGCAGGGCGTACTCCCTTGATACGGAGATATGGTCCACCGCGTCATTGCCTTCCAGCCATGCAATCAGCTCCTCATCCGCATCAACGGCAAACCCGTTGAGCAGGGTGGTATACGTATGGCGCACTTCGATCACGCTCTTTGGCGAAGTCCGGGCCGTTTCAGCCAGCAGGTCCTCCTGGACATCTTTCAAATACGCGGCATACGCCTCGCCTTCTGCGCTTTCCGGATCCATTCCGGCCGCCATCAGCGAAGGATCCCGCAGGACGACGATGACCGAACGCGGCACATCCGCTTCTTCCTGATATTCATATTCTTCTCCGTCATCGGTTTCGATTTCGCGTATGATCAGGTCATGGCTTTCTTCTTCCTGGGCCTGAACAGGAAGAAAGGGAAGCATCAGGCCCAATGCCATCGCCAGTACGGGATATCGTTTCATTGTGGTTACCTCCAGAAAGATATGCAAGGATTGTATCATAGATTGCCGGAAAAAAGCCGTTCCCGGCGTCGGGTACGGCTTTCCTCATTCAGAATTATTTTTCGTCAAAGCGGAACACCGCGCAGCCGTAAGGCGGCAGCGGATATTCAATCCGGTACGGCAGCTTGTCGCACTCGCCCTTCTTGGCCGTAAATACAGTCTTCCGGTCAGTTTCCTTGCTGGGATGCACAAAGCCGTTCTGGTCAAAGATCAGCGTATATCTGCCCTTGTTGGGAACACCGACCACATAGTCGCTTCTCTCCATCGGCGTGAAGTTGACGACAAACAGCAGGTCCTTCTTGCCGGTGCCGTCCTTGCGGATGAAGGAGAAGATGCTGCGGGAGCTGTCATCGGCATTGACCCACTGGAACCCGTCATACGAATCATCCTTGGCATACATGGCCGGATACTTCCTGTACATATGGAGCAGGTCTCTGACAAAGTTCTGCAGGTTCTTGTTCAGCGGCCGGTCGCTTTCCTCCCAGGACAGCTGGACCTTTTCATCCCACTCATGGTCCTGGCCGAAGTCCTGGCCCATGAACAGCAGCTTCGTGCCAGCATGGCCGAACATGAACAGGTAGCCGCACTTCAGGTTGGCGTACGTGTCAGGTTCAAACCCCGGCATCTTGTTGATCATCGAACACTTCAGGTGGACGACCTCGTCATGGGAAAGCACCAGGATGTACTTTTCACTTGTTGCATAGCTCATGCCGAACGTCATCTTGTTGTGGTTGTCCTTGCGGAAGTACGGATCCAGCTTCATGTAGTCCAGGAAGTCATGCATCCAGCCCATGTTCCACTTGTAGATAAAGCCCAGGCCGTCGTCTTCCGGACGGGCGGTGATCTTCGGCCATGCCGTGGATTCTTCCGCAATGATGATCGTGCCGTCCTTGCGGCCTCTGATGACGGAATTCAGGTGCTTGAAGAATTCGATGTTGTCCAGATTGCCGTTGCCGCCGTATTTGTTCGGCACCCACTGGCCTTCCTTGCGGCCGTAGTCCA
>JAFWCP010000087.1 GCA_017536845.1 Solobacterium sp.
AACGGCTTGTCACGATTCCAGAGAATCCTGGCTGCGCCGGATTGAGGAATGGCTCTTGCTGTGGAAATCAGCCATCATGTATTGCCGCCGTACCGGAAGCTGCTATGAATGTGCGCTGTTCAGTGCGGCATATGTGGAAGTTCTGGAATCAAGAGGGAAAAAGGAAGAGCTCATACAACAGTACAGCGAGAAGTATTCACACATCCCTGACTTCTGCAATTACCTGCTCCAGTTCTGCCGATCCAGGCGCTAACCAATGCAGTAATCAGCAATATTAAAACCCGCAGCTTTCCTGTGGGTCTTATCAACAGATCCGGTTCTGAATGAAATCGGAAATCTTATCCGGTGAAGTGCGGGCATCATTGCTTTTTCAGCCGGTACCGCAGCTTTGTTTCTGCCGGGGTCTTTGCGGTAAGAAGATCCGGCAGAAACTGTTTAGGAAAACTGATCCGGACGGCAGTGTTTCCTAGCATGATGCCTGCGATCAAGGGTTTAATCCATCAGCAGTGCAAGGTATATCCTGCCATTCCATTTCGGTCTCAGTTCTGCTGCTGGTAATGATCACATCTCTCTTGTTGAAACAGACGATTTCCATTTCCGGTGTTATGTATTTTTCCATTCTTCTAATCTCCTTGGCTCATCACATGGGCTGCTGCTATGAACTTGTCCCGCAGTTCGGCGGGGAATCAATCCGCTCATGATGAATAAAAGTATTCTATCATCATGTGAATGAAAGTTATAGAAGCACTGATGATGTTGATAGGACAAATGTACTAAAACGGCTGCACAGATCAGCTGCGGAAGAAATCTTTCATGCTCATCCTGAAATCAGCTTATTGGAAATCTTTTCAGTCCGGACGCAATATTCCGGACTGCTGAAACATTCATGCGGCTGAATGACAATAAGGGATTATCAGTCATTGCGACTGCAAAAAAAGAGCTTTCGCCATGCATGGCAGAAAGCTTTTTGATACATATCCTCAGTGGATCGGTTCGTTTGCAAGGATTGACCAGTACAGAGTGGAATTGTCCATTTTCCGCTGCAGGAAGCAACGGCAGATGACGCTCGGTTCGCTTTTCAACACCCACTTGTCGCCGTCATAATACGAACCGTATATCCCGTATTCGACAATGCGGATGTGCCCTGTGCCGGTCACCTTATGGAACAACGGCATAGGCTCCGGTGTTTCCCAGCCGGTAGGGATCAGGAAGGTATAATAGCTGTAATCATGCGGGGTGGAAGAAGAGGCCAGACGGTAGGCATCCTTGTTATTCTCTGCCTCCTTCAACAATTCTTCAAACACCGGTTCGGCAAGGTTCAGGACATTTTCCCTGATCCAGTCGATGTTATATCCATCATACTTGAAGTAGCCATCCTCAAACCAGTTGTATGGATCCGTTTCGTTTGGATGCAATTCCATGGCAGGTTTGCTGTTGGATGGATAAAGGTCATAATCCACGCATTGTTTGAAAGAAGTTGCAATCAGATGGTCAAAGATGTTTACGGAATTGACTGCCGGGTTGGCGGCAGAATAGACCATTGAGTAATCGACAGAGTAAGAGGAATATCCGAGCTGGAACCGGTTGATAAAGTCATAGAGATCATCATTATATGCTTCCGTCTCCAGCAGATTGTCCAGGACGCCGGTCACTTCGTCAAAATGGTAGATGGTATTGTCGATGGTATAGTCACCCTTGACCATCTGGCCGGTGATTAAATCATAGTAATACAGATTGCCGACCTGGCCGGGATACAGTTTGGCATCACTGCCGACCGGTGTATACCAGCCTTTGATCATTTTGCCGTCACCGTTATACCTGACCCATTTGCCTTCCTTGTTAATGCCGGCTGCCATGTCACTCTGGTAGATGTAGGGCATCCAGACTTCCTTGTTTTCCGCCTTGGCGCCATTGTAGATGGCATCCAGCCAGTACCAGCCATCCGATGCCGGGTCATAGATTTCCCGGCCTCTTTCATAGCCGTAGACGGTATCGGTGATGTTTTTGGGATCACCCGGCATTCCCTGGCGGGTGCCGTTTTCATACCAGTACTGCTTGCCACCTTCTGTTTTCCAGACAAGGTGGTCCAGGCCATGCACCGGTACAGCACTCATGAGCATTGCTCCGCTGAGCAAAGCCGTCATCAGAATTCTTTTCATATGCATTCTCCTTTTATGATCCGGCATGAACTGCCTTTGTTATGTATATTATAAAAAAGATTCTGACTGCGCGGGCCGCCTTTTCAGCCTGCCGGGTTCTTTTTTCCTTCGTTTTCGTTGACGGTGCTGCGGCGCTGGATGGCCATGGCCCGCATTTCCTTGGGCGTCATGCCATAATGGCGGACAAACAGGCGGTTGAAATAGCTCTGCTGGTTGAAGCCGCATTTGCCGGCAATTTCCGAAAACTGCAGGTCGGTATTGTTGACCAGGTAGACACTGCATTCCAGACGGTATTTCTGCACATGCTCAATGGGCGATTCCTGCAGGTAGCGGCGGAACAGCCTTGTACAGCGGGAACGCGATACCCCGCCGGCTGCCGCAATCTGGTCCACGGTGATTTCATCCCGGTAGTTTTCACCGATAAAGCCAAGCATTTCCCTGACCACCTGCAGGTCGATATTCCGGTTGATCGTATCATCCGGGTTGGTATGGCGGTAGATCCGCCAGATCTGCCGCAGCAGCTGCAGATAATGGGACGCAATTTCAAATTCCCAGGCATCCGGCTTATGCCGGTTCAGGTCAAAGATGGCATCCAGGTCATAAGAAAACAACGGGGAAACAGGCCGGATGACGGTGGCGGAGAACCTGTCGTCATTGACCATCCGGTCAATCAGCGGGTCCAGGATGGGGGAACTGACGGCTTTGGGCATGGCCGCAAGAATCCGGCAGCGGGCCGGAATATGCGTGACGGTCCGGAACATATGGAACTGGTTGCTGTTGATGAACAGGGTTTCCGATTCCCGTACAAAGAACAGTGTGCCGTCCACCTCAAAACAGAATTCCCCTTCCAGGACCCTGATCCAGAAAAACTCATTGTAAACACGGGTGGTGATCTTGACCGTCTGTTTCTCGGTAAAGCTGTATTCCTCAGCCGAGATCATCAGCGTGGGGGTAATATAGGCCGGTGCATCGGGATATCTCTGCTGGGCCGGCTGTTCTGTCCGTCCTGTTTCCATGTTCCTTCTCCTTTTGTGTTTCAGATTAAAGATCGTGCTAACATTATATCCGATTGTACTATAATTTCCTTTCCAAATACCCCATAATTGTTGCGCTTGGGCTGATTGTACAAATTGTCCATGCATTGGAGGAAAGAAAAATGAAGAAAGCATTATCAATCGTGCTGTGCGCTGTCCTGCTGGCAGGCTGCTCCGGCACTTCGACAACATCTGAAACAGCACCTGCAAAGAGTGAAGCAGCATCCGAACAGACCGGCGAAAAAGACGTCCAGACTGTCGGTGTCTACACCATTTACAACGCAACCGGCAAGAGCATTACCGACCTGTACCTGTATCCGGCAGGCGCTGCCGACAAGGGCGAGAACTACGCTGCCGGCGGCCATGGCTTCGGCGATGCCCATGCCATGGTCCTCAGCTATGACGCAGCCGAGAATCCTGACGTTGAACTGACGCTTGAATTCACGACAAACGCCGGCTATACAGGAACATTCAAAACCCTGCACATTGAAACCGCTCCGATTACCCTCAAAGCGGAAGAAGATGTCCAGAGCGGTGCGACACAGATCGCCTTCCAGGCTTCCCCGGCTGAATACACCATTTACAACACCACCGGTGAAGAAGTCACTGATCTGTATATGTACCGTACAGGTTCCTCCGACAAGGGTGACAACCTGATCGACGGTGCTGGCCAGGACGGCGGCAGCCAGGTCATCAGCTATGACGCTGTTCCGGAATTCCTGCTGGATGAAGAAGGCAAGATGGGTGCCTTCACACTCGAATTCACAACTGCTTCCGGCTACACCGGCAAGTTCGAAACCCTCTCCTATGAGAAGGCTCCGATCTGCCTGATCAGTGCCGATGCCATGACCGGCGCAACCCAGATCAAGTTCGGCGCTCCTGCCAAGAACTGATCCGCAGACTGCTTTTGAGAGAGGCTCTGCCTGCATGGATGATTACCAGTCCATGCCGGCGGAGCCTTTTTATGTGACTGAAAAAGGACATCGTTGGTGATGTCCTTTGATCATATTCGGTAAGTATCATCTGCCGGCATGCAGGCCCCATCAGTCCGCAATGGCTTTCAGCCGGTCATAGCAGCCGTCCGCAAAGAAACTGCAGACCCTTTCGTCAATGCCGTTGAGCCCGTTTCCCGGCACCCCGGCTCAGGCAGAAGTCATAAGCCTCCTGAGAGAATGCAACGACTTCCTGGGCAGTTCTTGGCGAACCGGCCAGTTCCTGGTCCTGCCTGTGGCCATATTCCTTCGGCAGCATCAGGATCATATCCCAGAACGTTTCCGGTCTGCGGCTGCTGTAGATATTTACCAGCAGAATGATGATCGGGATCAGCACCAGCATCCACAGCTGGGCCTGGGAAACACCGTTGAAGATGACGCCGCTGCGGATCTCGTCCGAGATTCCTGCCGGCACACGGCTCAGCCTTGTCTGTACACAGAAAATGATAAATACGATATCGGAGAGGACGTAGATGACATTGGCCAGAAACGTCCTGCCGATCGTCTGCAGATAGATGGCAAACAAAGAGGAAAACGCCTGTCCGAGAAGCCCCACCGCAAAGAAATAGATGGCAATATCCGCAACTGCAATACTGTCAGGATTGTCACCGAGATAAAACCATGAAACCCGCGGAATCACGCTCCAGTTTCTTAACAGAAGGGTGATGGCAAGACCGAACAGAAACTCCGTGAATACCGCGATCGACACCGTATAACGTAATCCGTTCCTGTTCTCTTCGGAATAATAGAATCCCAGAAGCATCGCCATGGTCAATGCGATGGCAAGAAACAGATCATTGGTCAGATAGCCAATCTGCACCTGCACATTGTAGGCCGCAACACCGGAAGATGTCGCAGACGCGGCAAGCAGATGGTTCAGATATACCGACCGGAACACGGCAGTGATTTTTCTGACTCCCATCGGAAGGCCGAACATTGTCATGCCTGCGACCAGAGGCAGCGACACGCCGCATAGCTTTGGCTTTAACAGCACTTCTTGATTCAGCCTGTAATAAAGCAGGTACACCGAAAGGGCGAGACAGTAGCTGATCGAGGTAGCAATTCCTATCATCAGGAGATCGCCATGCACCAGCATGACGACCAGGTCCAGAAGGACATTGGAAAACGTCAGTACCACCGCATACCGGAATGTCCATCTGCGGGAGCCTTCAAGATTCATGCTCATGGAGATGATATTGCCGGCGATCAAAGCAGGAAGCCCGACGGGAATCCCTCTCAGGTATTTTCTGCAGGGATCGAATTCCGCTGATCCCGGGATTGCGCCAAGCAGTTCTGCTGTAAACGGAGCTGCCGTAAGAATCATAACCATCATGGCTATGGCAAGGACGGTACCGGTGATCAGCGTCATTGAGAAGATCTCCCGCGCTTTCTCCTGATTGCCTTTGGAAAGCTCCATTGTGCAGCGGGGCTGGGCGCCGGCTGTCAGGACGCCATAGATCACCGCGGATAAAAACCACACCGGGCTGGTCAGGCTGAGCGCACCGACATCCGCTGTTTCCATCGTATGGCCGATGATAAAACCATCGACGATGCTGCCTATTGTCGACATCAGGGCAGACAGGAAAAAAGATATCATCGATACAAGGAATACCTTGGCCGTGATCTCTGGCAGTGAATTGTACCTTTCCCGGATTCTTCAAAATGATTTCCTGTTTTTCATACGAATCTGCCCCTGCACCTGTTTATCATTCTTTTTTACTGGGACATTATAGTATTCAGCTTCACTGTTTCAGGGATAAAAAGGTAATTTTTGAAAAGAATTTACCGTCTTAACTTTCGTTTTCAATGCCGGGATGGTTTTCCTGTTACAGGCCATTATGTCCTTTTTATTATCCGGAACAGATTGTCCGGATCAAGACGATCCTTTGAATCTCAGGCGTGCATGCGGAAGTCAATACCTGATGGAGTCTGCCGGATCAGAATATGCGATTCATTCAGCACCGATCACAGCATACGGTTCTGACAACAATGCAAATGCCGGTGGGTACCTGTTTTGCAGAAAAAGATGCTTCCTGTACCGGATGGCCATGTCCCTTTCCTGCTGACGCTGATCAGATGCGGAAACACTGAAAGGTTCCTGCACTGCGGTGCTGAAGCAGGAATGATGTGGCAGGTTATGTTATACTTCAGTAGGAAAAGGAGCCTGAATCCATATGAAACAGACATTTATCTGGGATCTGGACGGGACATTGCTGGATTCCTATCCCGTGATTGATGCCGCGACAGATTATGCCTGCCGTCAGTACGGCATCAACCTTAAAAGAGAAGATATCCACCGCCGGCTGATTGCGACGTCTGTCAGAGATTTCCTGCATGCCATTGCGGTAGAAACCGGCAACAGCTATGCGGATATGCGGGCATTGTATGATGCCTTTGCGGCAGAACATAAGTATGAATTCGGCCTGATCCCGCAGGCAAGGGAAACTCTTGCCGCCCTGGCCGAACAGGGAGCAGTGCATATCGTCTATACCCACCGGGGAGATACGACAGCACCGGTGCTGAAACACCTTGAAATTGATCATTTCTTTCTTGAAACCGTCACCGCTTTGAACGGCTTTGGCCGCAAGCCCTGCCCGGATGCCCTGAACTATCTGGTGGAAAAATATCAGCTGGACAGGTCCGAAACCTGCTATGTAGGAGATCGGACCATTGATATGGACTGTGCGAAGAATGCCGGCATCCAGGGGATCCTGTACCTTCCTGAAGGAAGCTGCTGCCATCCTGACGGTTCGGAAAGCATGATTGTCCATGAACTGGCAGAGATTGTCGCATGGCACAGGAGAAAAATATGACACAGGATCAGAAACTTGCATACCTTGTCGAAGCCTTCAAGGAAGATTCCCGGGAATACAGAAACCTCGTAACTCCGGGCGACAGGGAAGGAAAACAAAGGCTGCTGCGTTCATTGATGAATATCCGCATGCCCGGGGAAATGGCGGCTGAAACAATCAAGGTGCAGGATGCCTGTCTGGAAGAAAGAAAGCGTGAAAAAGGCATTGTAACATTGGCGGAAATCCCTTTGATCCGGGATGGCATGTCCATCTGGCAGGGGGATATCACCAGGCTTGCCGTGGATGCCATCGTCAATGCGGCCAATTCCCGGATGCTGGGCTGTTTTGTGCCGATGCATACATGCATTGACAACCCGATGCTGAACTGAATCACACACTTTGCGTAAATATCATACGTAGAGACATACGAACATTACTGGAGTTAGCAGTTTGCCTGCCGAAACCGTCGGTACATGCCAGTCCTGGCGAAAAGCTTCGGTATTACCGGCAGATTAAACAGATCAGCCAGGAAGAGATCAGCAGGATCCTGGGCTGCAAGAATATCTGGTATATCACCAATTTTGAAAAGGGATTCAAACCAATTTACTATGAGGATGCAGTAAAACTTGCCAGGGTTCTGGATATTGATCCGGATGATCTCCTCACAGAATATACAAGATTCTGCA
>JAFWCP010000088.1 GCA_017536845.1 Solobacterium sp.
ATCTTCAGACCTGCAGGCTCCGTGGAGTAAACCGGTATCAGGCAATCTACAGAGCATTCAAGGGTCAGGCTAAGGATGTTCTGAATGAGTCTAAACCGGTCTCTGAATGACGTAGTTTTCCTGTGCTCACTGAACAGTTACAAAAATAAAGCAAAAATCTTCATCTGACTCCTCCTTCGTTTTTCCCAGAATATAAAAAGACTATTGCCACAATCAAAACTGTGGTAATAGTCTTGCTACTTCGAACAAATTCCGGGGATAAATCCCGTACTGACGAAATATGTTGCGCTTTTGCGCCAGCTACTCCCTAATACCGCAAGTATGATATTGCTCAAAGTGGACTATGTCAACGCTCTTTATTAATGAACAAAGCTGCATGAACAAAGAAGGAGGGAAGTTTTGATGATGAGTGAGTTTGAAAGAATTGAACATGAGGAGCTTGAAGAAGCAGTGCAGGCTGCAGAAGCAAGAGGAGAAGCAAGAGGAGAAGTCAAAGCAGCAACCAAAATCTTTGGGGCTGTTGCAGGCATTCTTTCCGGTGAAGAATGCAGGGGAACCATTCCTGCTGGATTCACTTCGTATGTTCTGGACGCATTGAATAAACTCTTTCCGCAATACCACATGTCAGCATGAATTCAGGCACGCTGAATCTCCCTTCAGCAAGATGAGGGTGGGGGGAGAAAACAGCATTCTTCCCCTGTTCTTTCCTGAGGATTTCAGATGAGGTATGGCTGGTCAGAGGAACTGGATGTATGATTCAGTTTCCTTTCAGCATGGACTTGCATCTCGTTTTTGCATGTTGGTGGAAATGCTGCAGATTGACAGTATCCACGGTGAACAAAGAAGAAGGGGATTTCTGATGATGAGCGAGTATGAAAGAATTGAACATCAGGAGATTGAAGAAGCAGTGCAGGCTGCAAGAGCTGAAGAAAGAGCTGGGGTCCTGGGTGCTGTTACTGGTATCCTGACCGGTGAAGAATACGGGACGATTATTCCTGCCGATATCGTTTCTGAAATTCTGGGCGCATTGCAGAGGCTTTTTCCGGAATTTCAAATGCCTGCAGCGGCTGCAGGACGCAGAATCTGACTTTCAGCAAGATGAGGGTGGGTGGAGAACGCATCCTTCCCCTGCTTTTTGACTGGGGTTTTGCGGATGGGCAAGAGAGAGGTTCATCAGGCAGGAATTCGGAAAAATCAGGACAATAACGGGAAGGATGAAAAGGATGTTTGACCGCAGCGGCTGAGAAGTGCTATCATGCTTGAAACAGCAGGAGGAACCATGAAAAAGACAATCCTTGAGATGATCATCTTTGCAGCGGCAGCCATTGCCTTCATCAATGTGTTTGATTATGTGTATACCACATTCTTCACGAAAACAGGCTATGAGTTTGACCTGATTGTTGATGTGGTCATGCCGGCTGTCCTTTCCTTTGCGGTGACATTCCCGGTCAAGCCGAAGAAGGGAAAGACGGATACAAAGGGAAAAGGCAAATGAGGCGATGCCTCGTTTTTCTTTTCCCGGCCGGATGATTCACTGTTGTCTGACAGTGTTTTCTGCCAGCCTTTGTTTTTCAGGCCGATCCCGCAGTAACAAAGGAGTGAAAAAAACCTGCTGTACCGGACGGAAGCAGCCTGAAAGCCAATCGGGAAACAAGCGGGAAACCGTGTATATCGGAACATGATAAAAGGGAACCCTGTCTCTTGCAGAGCTCCCTTTTTGAAATGTCTGTCTGATTACTTTGCCGCAAGAATCTTGGCAGCACGACGACCGAATGTCATTGTTCTGCCGCAGGCAAGACCTGTAAACAGGTTAGGATAGTTGTTCGCGAAGAATCCGCCGGTGCAGTCGCCGGTCGCGTAGAGGCCTTCAATCGGAGTGCCGTCTTCGCGGATGACCTGCATGTCTGTATTGATCCGGCAACCATCCATGGTTGTCAGATGCCATGCACAGGTACGGACGCCATAGAACGGAGCGGTATCAACCGGGGTCATACGATGAGGACCCTTGCCATAGTCTTCGTCAACACCCTTTGCGCACAGTTCGTTGTAACGCTTAACGGTTGCAGTCAGATTGTCGGCCGGGATATTCAGCTTTTCAGCCAGTTCTTCCAGTGTATCTGCCTGGACCAGATGGCCTGTACTGAGCATGCTGTTTTCGCCTTCGACCATGGATGCCCAGCAGGAATCATAATCTCTGTTGGACAGGGCGCCGTTGTCGAACTTGAAGAGTCTGCAGCATCCTACTTCTTCAAACTGCTCGCAGTACTGCTTGTTGTTGGCATCGAAGATATCACAGTATGTGTGATACGGCTGCATATACATGCTGTGCAGCATGAATTCATAAGGTCCGGATTCGTTGCAGAAACGTTCACCGTTCAGGTTGACCTTCAGGAACGGCTGTTCGCCGAACCAGAACCACTTGCCGTTGGTCTGATAGCCTGCTGTTTCCGTCGGAAGCACGGAGCAGCGGTTGAACATCATGGATGCGTGGCAGGGATCCATTTCGCCGCCTGCCCACAGCATGGCCTTGATGCCGGAGCCGTCGGCTGTCGAGCCGATCGGGACATTTGCCTTCATCTTCATGGTCATCGGCTGTAAAGCGAGCATCATTTCGGTGTTTGTCGCATAGCCGCCTGTGGCCATGATCACGCCCTTGGATGCCTTTACGCGGATATAGTGCTTGTCGGTCAGGTCCTGGGCAATGATGCCTGTGACCTTTCCTTCTGCGTTCTGGTCCAGCTTGACAAGGGCTGTGGAGAACTTCCAGGTAACATTTCCTGTCTTGTCGCAGAAATCCATGAAGGTGGAAGAAGTTGTGACTTCCTTTTCCTTGCCCTGGTCTGTCTTCTGCGGGGAATGTCCGGTCGCATAGGCCTTGTCGCGTTCAGGATGATCCTGGTTGCCGATGCCGCCTTCGTGTTCCATGACCCAGTCGCCGGTGGATTCCATCAGGTCAGTCAGCCAGTCAACCATTTCACCGGAGTTTTCAATCCAGCACTTGATGAGGTTGCTGTCGACATAACCGGAAGCATAGCGTACGATATCCTGCAGTGCTTCCATCCTGTCGATCTTGAACTGAGGGAATGTTTCGTAGGTCTTCTGCTGGACCTTGGAATCAATGGCACCGATATCTTCACGGATGCCGGTAGGTGTTTCGCGCTTTTCGACGACCAGTACCTTGGCGCCTTCATCAGCGGCTGTCATTGTGGCGATCCATCCGCCGGTGCCGCAGCCTACGACCAGGACTTCTGTTTCCAGTTCTTCGGTAATGTCCCCGTCGCTGATTTCGGGAGCTGTTCCCAGCCAGTCACTGCCTGCTGAAGCAGCGGGTTCTTCTTTCGGCGCAACGGTTACGGTCTTGCCGGAAGCCTGGGAGATACAGTCGGCAGCTGCTGTCTTGATGGCATCGCTTGTTACGGTTGCACCGGATACGGCGTCTACGTCTACGCCCTGTGCTTCCAGGATTGCCTTCTCAAAGTCGGCGCCGATCTTGCCGCCGATGTCAGGTGTTTCACCTGAGACATCAATCTTGACATCGGTAATGCTGTACTCGTCAAACGTCATGGTGACTTTGACGTCGGAACCGATACCCTTCGCGGAAGAAGAATATGTTCCCGGTGTGTAGATCGCTTCTTTTGCTTCGGAAGCGGCAGAAGAAGCAGGAGCGGAGGAGGCTGCGGCCTGTTCTTCCGTACAGCCTGCAAGCACTCCGGCGGCAGCGACGCTTACGGCGCCGGCTGCCAGACCTTTGATAAAGTCTCTGCGTGAAATTTCCTTTTGTGACATTCTTTACCTCTTTCTTTTATTCTGCAGTTTCACTGCTTTGTTCCTTGTTGTTCTTTCTGCTTTCCACGAAACGGCTGAGGACAATGCTGACCTGGTACAGCAGGCACATCGGCAGGGCTACCATGATCTGCGATACAACGTCCGGCGGTGTAATCACTGCGGCAATGAAGAAGATCACGACAATCATGACCTTGCGGCTTTTGACCAGCCATTTCGTCTTGATGAAGCCAAGTGCTGTCAGGATGACCGAGACGACCGGCAGTTCAAATACCAGTCCGAAAATGAGAAAGACGGTCAGTATGAAACTGACGTACTGGTTGATGCTGATGCTTGCGGAAACGTCCACATCGGCGGTGAACTGGATCAGGAACCTTAACATGAACGGCAGTGAGATATACCTTGCAAAGGCAGCGCCAAGCAGAAAGCAGAGGGTTCCTCCCAGCAGGGCAAGTCGGATGATGCGCCGTTCTGACGGTTTGAGGCCCGGTGAGCAGAATGCGTAGATCTGGTATACAATCACCGGGAAAGTCAGGACCAGACCTCCCACCAATGCGATATTCAGGCAGACAAGCAGCAGCTCCTGCGGGGCGATGTAGACAAAGACATAATTGTATGCCGTGCCAAGATCCGTCAGGGCGGTGATCAGTTTCGGTGCGATGGCGATTAAGGCCACCACACAGACGGTCAGAACGGCAAGGCAGACAAGCAGCCTGTTGCGCAGTTCCCGCAGATGGCCGGACAGCGTCATGCTGGCAGAATCTGCCGTCTTACGATCAGCTGTCATGTTGTGACTTGTCTGTATTCTCTGAATCTCCCTCGCCTTCAATTCCGTCCTTGAAGCTCTTTAAACTTTTCCCGAACATTTTCGTAAGCTTCGGGATCTGCGTCGGTCCGAAAATAATGACAACGACAAGCAGAATGATCATCAGTTCCTGTGTTCCCAGTCTCATAGGTTTTCCTCCATTTTCTTTTCTGCGCTTTCTTCAGGGTTCAGCGCGGTATGGTCAGCCGGCTGTTCTTTTTCCGGCTCTGCTTTTTTCTCTTTGCCGATATTCTTGAAATCGTCTTCAACCTGCTTCAGGTCACCCTGGACATCCTTGTTCAGCTGTTCCAGAGGTTCCATGGCTTCTTTCAGCGGCTTCTGTGCTTCCTGCAGAGGTTCGACAACGCTTTCCCGCAGATCCTTGGTCATTTCTGAGGATACTTTTCTGAATTCCTTCAATGCGATGCCAAGCTTACGGGCATATTCCGGGAGCCGATCCGGACCGATGACAATAAGCGCAACAAAAAGAACCATGATAAGCTCCATCGTACCGATCTTCATATTGATCACTCCTCTCTGATGACATGTTCTGTCAGGCTTGATTTGCGGGTTAATCATACACTAAAGTACCTGTCTCAATCAACAGTTCTGTTCTGTCACAAAAATATTTAATGAAGATTTTTATGATCATGAATCATCTATGGTTGTATAGAATTATATAATTATATTACATATTTTATATTAGCGTTATATGGGCAGCTGAGTGGATGCAGACATGCAGTGCAGGCAAGCCTGATCATCAGGATCATGTGCGGCAGGGGGCACTGCTGTGACACGGCGGCTGAACGAGGCCCGGCTGTTCGGGCTGGCGGAAGATGCTTCCGGCACAACTGTCTTAAGAAGGCCTGATAACAATTCCTTATGGAATTCCGGCATCTGCTTTTTCTTTTTCGGCAGTCAGATTGGATAAGGAAACCAGGGGGCTTACATGGTATACTTTACCAAAGAACCTCAATCAAAATGAAAGAGAGGATACATCATGTCAGACAGAGGATTGAAACCGGAGGATTATCTGGAGCCTGACTGTGCTTTATGTCAGCCTTCGCGAATCAAACCAGTCCCGCAGAAGCGGATCATTGAGAAACTGGATGAATATATGTCCCGGCAGGATTATGCCGGTGCTGAGAAACACCTGCTGTACTGGATGGAAGAAGCCCGTATGGGGCTGGACCAGCGAGGTATGCTGATGATATGCAATGAGCTGGTCGGCCATTACCGTAAGGTGGGCAATCGTGCCCAGGCATTTGCCTATGGGGAAAAGGCATTGAAGCTGTTAAAGGATCTGGACTTTGACGGTTCCATCAGTGCCGGGACAACCTATACAAACTATGCCACGGCGTGCAATGCCTTCGGGGAAAACCGTAAGGCACTGGAGCTGTTTGAAAAGGCAAGGGCTGTGTATGAAAACGGCAAAGCCAGGGCGGATCTTCTGGGTGGGCAGTATAACAACATGGGCCTTGTCTATGCGGCAACGGGCCGTTATCAGGATGCCTATCAGATGTATGACAGGGCCATGGAACAGATGGCCAAAGTGGAGAATGGGGAGCTGGAACAGGCCATTACCCTGCTCAACCGCTGCAATGCCCTGGAAGCGCAGTATGGCATGGAGGATTCTGAGGAGCAGATCAATCTCTGGCTGGATCAGGCGTATGACCTGCTGAACAAAGAGGGGATTCCGCATGATGGCTATTATGCTTTTGTGCTGGAGAAGTGTGCCCCGGTATTCAGTTATTACGGATATTTTATGGCGGCGGAAGAGTTTGCACAGGCCGCGAAGGAGATTTATGAAAGGACTTGAACTGGCGAAAGCCTATTATGAAGAATATGGCAGACCCATGCTGGAGGAGCAGTTTTCCGACATCATGCCGTATCTTGCCGTCGGGTTATGCGGCAGCGGGTCGGAGTGTTTCGGGTATGATGACGGGGTGTCCGTGGATCATGATTTTGAACCGGGATACTGTATCTTCCTGCCTTCGGAAAAGACGGTTGACCGGCGTACAGCCTTCCTGCTGGAAAGGGCGTATGCAAAGCAGCCGAAGGAATTCATGGGCTATCAGCGGCTGATGATGAACCCGGTGGGCGGTTCCCGTCATGGCGTCATCCGCATGGAGGATTTCCTGTATGAGAAAACAGGCAACAGAGAGGGCATGCTGAAGGAAGAGGAATGGCTGATGGTGCCGGAACAGGCATTGGCGGAATGCACCAACGGGGAAATCTTCTTCGACGGCAGCGGTGTGTTCAGCCGGATCCGGGAATCCCTGGCGTTTTATCCGGAGGACATCCGGCGTAAGAAACTGGCCGGGAATCTGCTGATCATGGCCCAGGCAGGGCAGTACAACTACAACCGGATCCTGCGTCATGGCGAAGCTGCCGCCGCCCAGCTTGCCGTCTATGAATTCGTCAAGGCGGCCATGTCGGTGATCTTCTTGTTGAATAAGAAATACCAGCCGTTTTACAAGTGGAGCTTCCGGGCTCTTAGGTCACTGGATATCCTGGCCATTGAAGCAGAGCTGCTGGAATACCTCTTGACGACAGACAACAGTGAAGGGACGGATCAGGAGAAGTATGATGTCATTGAAGGCATTGCGGCTGACGTCATTGATGAGCTGGTCAGGCAGGATCTGAGCAAGGCAAACTGTTCTGACCTGGAGAAGCATGCCTATTCCGTCAATGACGGCATTATCAGTGCTTCTTTGCGCAATCTGAACATCTTGGCGGGGGTGCAGGGATGAAGATCTTCGGCCTGCAGAAAATGACGCTGCTGGACTTTCCCGGCAGGGTGGCGTGTACGGTATTCCTGAATGGCTGTGATTTTCGCTGTCCGTTCTGCCATAACTTTGAACTGGTGGACGGGACGGCCAAGCCGGTGATGGAGGAAGAGGAGCTGTTAAGGTTTCTGGCAAAGCGGAAAGGTCTATTGGATGGGGTGGCCATTACCGGCGGGGAACCCTGTCTGCATCGTGACCTGCCGGAACTGATTGCCAAGATGAAGGATATGGGCTTTGCCGTAAAGCTGGATACCAACGGCTATCATCCGGACATGCTGGAAAAGGTATTGCCTTTAGTTGATTATGTGGCCATGGATATCAAGAATTCCTGTGAGAAGTATGCTGTAACATGCGGGCTTGAAGCCATGGACCTTTCTGTCATTGAAGAAAGCATCCGGATCCTGATGGCAGGGAAGGTGCCGTATGAATTCCGTACCACGGTGGTCAGGGAATTCCATGAAGCAGGAGACTTTGAAAAGATCGGGAAGATGATCGAAGGAGCTGAGAATTATTTCCTGCAGTGCTTTACCGACCGGGATACTGTCCCGTTTGCCAACCTGCATGCCCCGGCTAAGGAGCAGATGCTCAAGTATGCGGAAATTGTCCGTCCGTATGTGAAGAGCGTGCAGATCCGGGGAATGGACTGAATCAGAAACCGCCTGATGCGGTTTTCTTTCTTTTTCTGCTTGTACTGATGCGGATTCGTGGTAAACTATGCCGGCATGGCTTCCGTGGCGGAAGGATGAAATTCACATAAATGTCTGAAGCGGGCAGGGGTTTGAAAGGCACAGGTCATCGCTTTGCATAAATTTTCAGGACACCTGCATGTATATTAGAAATCTTTATGGGAGAATGGGCAAAACAATTGGAAATCCAACTATTTTTAGGTTAGAATGATTCCTGCATCAAACAGGGGGTTTCAAAAATGTACAGAGTAGTCAAACGAGACGGCAAAATCGTTGAATTCAATATTTCCAAGATCAGCACAGCCATTACAAAAGCATTCGATGCCGTGGGCAAGCAGTATCATCCCAGCATCATCGACCTGATTTCACTGCGTGTTACAGCTGATTTTGAAGAGAAGATCTACAATGACATGGTCACTGTCGAAGATATCCAGGACAGTGTTGAAAAGGTTCTTTCCGAGTCCGGTTACGCGGATGTCGCTAAGGCTTATATTCTGTATCGTAAGCAGCGTGAAAAGGTCAGAAATGTCAATTCTGCCCTGCTGAATTATAAGGATCTGGTAGACAACTATCTGAAGATCAATGACTGGCGGGTTAAGGAGAACGCCACCGTTACCTACTCCGTAGGCGGCCTGATCCTCTCCAACTCCGGTGCCATCACGGCCAATTACTG
>JAFWCP010000089.1 GCA_017536845.1 Solobacterium sp.
CGGGTTGGGGTCGGCAATCTGCGGATACTTTCCCGAAGCGGCCCAGTCAAACTTTCCGGAATCAACGATGATGCCGCCCAGGGTTGTCCCATGCCCGCCCAGGAACTTGGTGGCTGAATGCACGACGATGTCGGCGCCATGGTCAATCGGCCGGATCAGGTACGGCGTGCCGAAGGTGTTGTCAATCACCAGCGGGATGCCGTGGCCATGGGCAATTTCCGCCAGGGCTTCGATATCCGGGATGTCGGAATTGGGATTGCCCAGCGTTTCGATGAACAGTGCCCTGGTATTGTCCTGCAGGGCGGCTTTGACTTCTTCCAGGTCATGGATGTCCACGAAGGTCGTTTCAATGCCGTAAGCCGGCAGGGTATGGGCCAGCAGGTTGAAGCTGCCGCCGTAAATGGTCTTCTGGGCAACGATATGTTCGCCGGCCTTTGCCAGGGCTTCGATGGTATAGGAAATGGCGGCTGCGCCGGAGGCAACGGCCAGGGCCGCGCTTCCTGCTTCCAGCGCCGCGACCCGCTGTTCCAGGACATCCTGGGTGGCGTTGGTCAGACGGCCGTAGATATTGCCGGCATCACGCAGGCCAAAACGGTCGGCGGCGTGGGCACAGTTGTTAAATACGTAGGAGGTTGTCTGGTAAATGGGTACGGCCCTTGCGCCGGTAACGGGGTCGGCATTCTCCTGGCCGACGTGAAGCTGCAGTGTTTCGAATCTGTATGTCATGTTATTATCCCCTTTCATGCCGTATCTGTTTCGGCAAAGACATTATGTTCCTGCACACAGTATTCGTCCAATATATGAAAAAAATCATCAGCCATAGGCCGAACCTATAGGCTGATGACCTGCTCAGAGATGATATCCTCTCTCCTGGATCAGGCTGAGTGCCTGATCGAAAGTACCGGCACTGACATTGGCGCCAGAGCAGGAAAGCACCGAGGCGGCCTGGGCCTGGCCAAGCAGGGCGGTTTCTTTCAGCGCATAGCCGTTGATAAACCCATACAGGATGCCGGCCATGCAGGCATCGCCTGCTCCGGTCGTATCCACCGGCGTTCCGGCAGACAGGCTCTCACACCGGAATGAAGAATCCTGTGCCCAGAGCACAATGCCCTGCGGGCCAAGCTTGATGCCGAACACCCTGAAAGGCCAGCGGGCAAAGAAATCATGGATGCGGCAGATGTCATCGGTATCGGCATAGACGGAAGCTTCCTGCAGGCTTGGCACAAAGATGTCGCAGTATGCCAGAGCTTCTTCAATGTTTTCCAGCCAGCGGCCATTTTTGTCGTAAGAGACATCCATGGATGTCGTTAAGCCCAGCCGCTTTGCCCGCGCAAACAGCCTTGCCAGCGGCGGCCCGTCAAGAGAAGGCAGTACGTTGGCGCTGCCGATGTGCAGATGGCAGGCTGATGCCAGCAGGCCATCGGGAATCATATCGCCGGTAAACAGATGGTTGGCCGAATGCGGCCGTCGTATGATATGCCGCTCCCCTTCCGTATCCACCAGCACAACCGGGGAAGAGGTCGCGGCCTCCTTGCAGCGGGTGAGGCAGGCCTGGATGTTTTCCTTCTGTATTTCCTTTTCCAGCAGGTCTGCTTCATAGTCATTGCCCGTACATGCGCAAAGGGCCACGTCACTGCCCAGCCGTGCCAGGCTGATGGCGGTATTGAGGGCGTCCCCGCCGGTGGCGGCGGTGCTGCCGGATGCCAGGACGCTGTCCATATCCATCAGACTGCGGTCGATGCCGCTCAGAACGGTTTCATACGTCGCCGCTCCGGCGCAGATGATTTTCCTTGTTTTCATGGGAATGATTATATTCTGCGCGGACGGAAAAAAACAGACCGAAGAGGTCTGTCACTTCAGCCGGTCGGGATAGAATGCCGCCACGCCCAGTCCTGCCAGCAGGACGGCGATGCTGAAGAAAAGAAAGTATTGAGCAGATGCATCCGTCTCTTCTCTGACCGTTACGACAGGCCCGCTCAGCACCGGCAGGCCGCTGTGGCGGTCGGCATGCAGGCTGAGGCGGACGTCACCGGCCACCGACGCAATCCCGCTGAGCCGGATGTCTTCCTCCCTGCCGTTGACAGCCAGCCGATAGCTCCCGCCGGTCTTCATCTGCGGGCAGCTGAGCA
>JAFWCP010000090.1 GCA_017536845.1 Solobacterium sp.
CAGACCGGATGGATATGAAGCTTTCCATGTCGCATGCCGCGTCGAGGAAGCTCTTCCTGAAAACAGGACTCATCCTTGCCGGCTTCCTGATCATTGATTTTGCGAAGAACTACCGGGAAATGAGCGTGGAAGAAAGGGATTGCTGGAAAGCATTTGCCAAAGCCTTCTCCAACCTTTCCCAGACAGCAGTCAAGCAGATCTTTGCCTCGTATGTTGCCAAATGGATGAACAGCAAGACCATGCAGGAATTCTTCCGCAGCAAGTTCATGAAGGCGGTCAATGATAAGGTTAAGGGCGTGACCAAGGGCAGCTACACTGCCTACAATAAGAATTATCAGAAGCTCACTGTCAGATACCGTGGCCAGAAGGTATCGCTCAGCGGCCAGGCCACCGGCAATGTCGATGCCGGAAGGCTGGATGCCCGTACTTTCCGGGTGCATCTTGATGACGGCAGGACGGTTGCGATCCCGAATGTCAGGCCGGACAAGAGAAATGACTACCTTGGCTACATCGAGGTGATCAGCGCCCTGCTTTCCGATTTCTTCGGCAAGGCACTGGAACTGGAAATCGACAGAGATCTGAAAATGGCGGACGCTGCCGGCGTCATCTTCTTCCAGCTGCCGATGGCGACAGAACTCAGCGGCGCTGCTCTGTACGCCAGGGTAGACCTGAAGGCCCTTTGTACGAATCCTGGCAGCGAAGCCTTTACCATGGTTTACAACGCGATCTTCGCATGCCTGAAACTGGACAACGAGCACCTGTTCAGCCTCGTGAATCTGCCGTATGCCGAGGCTATGAGGATCATTACGACAAGCAAGACGCTGTGGGAACGTCTGACCGACCCCAACTGGCCGGAACAGATTGGCTGGAGCATTTTTGACGAATCAGAAGGGTATACCAAGTAATCATACAAAAGGCGTAAAAGGAGCCGCATGCTGACGCGCAGGATGGCTCCTTTCCTGCCTGGACGGAGAAAAAGAGAAGAAGGGACGGCGCCGGTTATGGAAGATGTGCCTGATGAACCGGCTGAGGAAGATATCGGCGATGAAATGGTCACGGAGAATATCCGTCTGTGCGCTGACGGCAGATACCGCTGGACCTATGAATTTCAGATGCTGAAGAATCCGGCCATCCTGATCACGGTGCTGAAAGTGATGCTGCTGTCGTATGCCATTGTCATCGGGCTGCTGACGATGCTGAACCTGTTTGACGGCAGCTTCCGCTACTGGAACAGTTCCGATTACCGTTCGTTTTACGGCGGCTTCCTGATCCTTCTTGCGGTATTGCTGGTGCTGAGCGTGATTGCCTATCTGGCCCTGGCGGCCGTCTATGGATGGTCCTGCCAGGTGCTGCTCACCATGGATGAAAAAGGCGTCGAGATCCGGCAGATGGATAAGGATTTTGAAAAGGCACAGGCCATCGGCTGGCTGACGGCGGCCGTCGGCCGCTCAACCGGCCGCATCGGCATGGCCGGTGCGGGCATGCTGGCGGCAGCCAGGAATGTATCGGTCTCTGTATTTGCAGATGTCCGCAAGGTCAAAGCCGTACGGCGCCGCCATGTCATCTATGTCAACCAGCTGCTGGGCCATAACCAGGTCTATGCCGAGG
>JAFWCP010000091.1 GCA_017536845.1 Solobacterium sp.
CCCGGCGGCGGAAACCGGCGTCTATACCGATAAGAGGTATATTCCCGGGGATGACCGCAATACCGTGGTCAAGGCCATCCATGTCCTCCAGCAGAGGTACGGGTTTACCCAGAACTTTGCCTGCAGGCTGAAGAAGCATATCCCGACAAGGGCCGGCCTGGCCGGCGGCAGCGCTGATGCGGCTGCAGCCATCCGCATCATCAACATCATGATGCAGCTGAATATGAGCCGGGAAGAGCTCATCGAAGTCGGCAAGGAAGTCGGTGCCGATGTTCCTTTCTGCATTTTCAACAAGCCTTCGTATGTGGAAGGCATCGGGGAAAAGCTGGAACCGTTTGTCTGCCATCCCTCTTTCAACATCCTGCTGGTCAAGCCTTCCAAGGGTGTTTCCACCGGGGAAGCATTTGCCTTGATGGATGATGAAATGGATTATGTCCATCCCGACCCTCTGGCCATGCGTGATGCTCTGATACGCAATGACTATGACGGCGTCATTGCCAATCTGGGCAATTCGATGGAAGGTGCGGCAGTCCGGCTGGTGAAGCAGGTTGCCACAGTCAAGGAAAAGCTCATGCAGGCGGGGTTTGACGGGGTGCTGATGTCGGGCAGCGGCTCGACGGTCTTCGGCATTACCAGGGATATGACCCTGCTGAATGGGGCAATGCGGAAACTCAAGAGTGAAGGTTATTTTGTCAGGCATACACAGATCCTGTCATAAGGATACAAAGGAGGAGAAAATGAAAAATGCAATCATCATGGCCGGCGGCAAGGGCACAAGAATGAAGAGCGAGCTGCCGAAGGTCCTTCATAAAGTACTGGACGAACCGATGATCCGGCTTGTCCATGACGGGCTGGTGGAAGCCGGCTGCGAAAGGATCGTCGCCATTGTCGGCTATAAGCACGAACTGGTTGAAAGGGAACTGGCCGGCTTATGTGAAACATCAGTCCAGGAACCGCAGCTTGGCACGGGCCATGCCGTCATGCAGGCAAGGCAGCTGGAAGGTGAAAAGGGAATTACCCTTGTTGCCAGCGGCGACTGCCCGCTGGTCAGGCCGGAAACCTATGCGAAGATGTTTGAAGAACTGGGCGATGCCCAGATGGCAGTGCTGACCGTGGAACCGGATGATGCGGCTTCCTATGGCAGAGTGATCCGTGATGAAAACGGTGAAGTCCTGAAGATCGTTGAATTCAAGGATGCCAATGAAGAGGAAAAGAAGGTCAGAGAGATCAACTCCGGCATCTACGCCTTCGACAATGAAGCGCTGTTTGAAGGGCTGAAGCTGATCCGCAATGACAATGCCCAGCATGAGTACTATCTGACCGACCTGGTGGAAATCCTCAAGGGCCTTGGCAAAAAGGTCATCGCCGTCAAATCGGATGACTGGAAAGAGGTACAGGGCATCAATGACTGCAAGGCACTGGCAGAAGCATCGCAGACCCTGCAGGAAAGGATCAACACGAAGCTGATGAAGGAAGGCGTTACGCTGGTAGATCCCCGCAATACGTACATCGGTCCGCGGGTGAGTTTCGGCCATGATGTCATCGTCCATCCCAACACATATCTGTACGGAACCCTGCAGATTGCCGATTATGCGGAAATCATGCCGGGCACATATCTCAGAGGATGAAACGGAAAGCGGCATGGAGAATCCTGCCGCCTTTTTGTATAATCCGGAAAATGATTTGATTTTGTTGAAATTAAGGTTGACGAAACGCATTCTTAATGTCAAACTTACCACGGCAGTCAATGCCGAAAGGGAAAGAGGAAAATAATGGTAAAGGAAACTATCGTATTCGCTCTGACTTCCAGCCCCGATCTTGCGGCAAGTGTGTGCCGGTATCTGAATATACCGCTTGGCAAGATCAAGGTGGAACATTTCGCGGATGGTGAAATTCTGGTGGAACCGCAGGAATCAATCCGCGGCCGATCTGTCTTCATCATTCAGTCAACTTGCAACCCTGTCACTGAACACCTGATGGAAGTTCTCGTATGCATCGACGCCTGCAGACGCGCCAGTGCCCGTGAGATCAACGTCATCATGCCGTACTACGGTTATGCAAGACAGGACAGAAAAGCAAAGCCTCGTCAGCCGATCACCTCCAAGCTGGTCGCCAACCTTCTGCAGGTTGCCGGTGCTGACAGACTGCTTACATTCGATCTTCATGCAGCACAGATCCAGGGCTTCTTTGATGTTCCCATTGATGATCTGACAGCAGTCCCGATGATCGGCAGATACTTCCTCGACAAGAACATTCCCAACGATGATCTCGTTGTTGTATCGCCTGACCACGGCGGTGTCGTAAGAGCAAGACGTCTGGCAGATATGCTGGATGCGCCGATTGCGATCATCGACAAGAGAAGACCGAAGCCGAACATGGTCGAAGCGCAGAACGTCATCGGTGATGTCGAGGGCAAGACCTGCATCGTCATCGACGATATCTGTGACACAGCCGGCTCCCTGGTGGCAGGCTGTGAGATTCTGAAGCGGCATGGTGCCAAGGATATCTACTGCGGCATCACCCATGGTGTATTCTCCCGCAATGCGGTTGAGAAGATTGAACTTTCACCGATCAAGGAAATGGTCATTACAGATACCATTCCGCTTTCCGATGCGCACCGTGATCAGACAAGCAAGATCACCGTACTCTCCATCGGCCACATGATCGCCAAAGCCATCGACGCCATTCAGAACCATACACCGGTTTCGTCTGTCTATGATGACTTCACAAGACATCACGATTTCTGATATTTCCATATGCAGCAAAAAGGGCATCTGTGCGATGCCCTTTTATTCATCTCTGATCTGGTCCTGCGGGATCAGGCTGTGATCATACAGGACGCGGGAATGGTTGTCCAGCACGAGCTTCCTGTCAATGGTTTCGCCGGTTTCTCTCGAGATGACCAGCTGGTATACCTGGGAAATCCGGTAATACTCCTCTCCTTCCTTGCGGAAGTGGTTGTTTTCTTCAATGAGCCTGTACCGGTACGGCAGTTCCTTTGTCGTCCGTAATTCTCCCAGAAGGGATTCCTCATCCACCCAGATCACCAGCTGCATGTCCTGGTCGGTATCATTGCGGAAACGGTAATCCAGGTAGTTGAACAGGATGGAAGTGCCGGTGCCGAAGGGGACACGCCTTCTTTCATCCGGGAACAGGGCGTCGGAATGGTGGTGCAGTTCCGTTACGGTCAAAGGGCTGTTGAGTACAAGCCAGTGGATCAGGTTGGCCAGCTGGCATAGGCCGCCGCCGATGCCGGAACCGACTTCCCCCTTGCTGGTAATGACCAGTCCTTCCTTGTAGCCTTTCCGGGCGGAGACGGATTTTACGGTATGCCAGAAGGAGAAGGTTTCCCCGGGATGGATGACAAGCATGTTAATGGGGGCAGAGGCAAGCAGGATGTTATTGACCTTGTTTTCCTGTAAGCGCATATCCACGCCATGCAGCTTCCTTAACAGGATGGAGGAATGGCTTTTGACCACCACCGGCAGCATGACGCCCAGTTTTTCATCCGCAAACTTTGTGCGGTCATTCAGGTTCCTGAGATGGCGTTTGAGGATTTCCTTGTGATAGGAAATCTGATAGGTCAGGGGTGAAATTTCACAGAACAGTTTTCTGGCCATGGGATGCTCCTTTCAGGCTTTCGATCAGTTTTGCCAGTGTCGCCGGTGTTTTTAACATATTTCTGTCAATGCGGGTGATGATCAGTTCGATGCCTTCATCTTCCAGCCTGTCAATCAGCAGGATCAGGGCAAGCGAATCCAGGATGCCGCTTTCAATCAATTCACAGTCCGGGTCATACACCCGTTCATCTTCTGTGACTTCATACAGCAGGTCAGCTATCTTTTTCATACAGTGCCTTTCGGTCGGTTTTCTGGTTATCATTACGAGGAATTTCATCCACAAAGTGAAGGATGGGAATCATATAGGCCGGCAGTTTATTCTGCAGGCAGGCAAGGATGTCACTGCTTTCTGCGCTGCTGACAAGGTATGCGTGCAGGCGGGTGACAGTACCGTCAGCATTCCGGGATGCAGCAACAGCACAGTCCTGTACTTTTTCTGTCTGCAGGAGGACTTCTTCAATCTCATCCAGTTCAATGCGGAAGCCTTTGTATTTGATCTGCCGGTCTTTCCGGCCATGGCAGTACAGCCTGCTGTTGATGATTTCGCCGATGTCGCCGGTCGCAAAGACATGGTCAAACGTCCTGCCGTGCAGGTAGCCTTTGCCAACACTGTTTCCTTTCAGGATGATTTCATCCGCTTCGATTTCAATCCCGACAGCGGCAGTATCCAGGTCACCGCACGGCAGCAGATCCCTTTCCGTCATGTCAGCACTGATTTCGGACGCACATACGGCGCAGCATGCTTCCGTCGGCCCGTAGGCGTTAAGGATTGTGCAGCCAAAGCGGCTGCGGATCTTTTTTACAAGCGAGGGCAGCAGCTGTTCCCCGCAGAAGAAGATGACCGACAGCCTGGGAAAGTTTTCCTGGCGGAAGGACGGATCACTTAATAGCAGCTTCATGAAGGCCGGGGTGATGAACATCACCTCGATGTCCTTGAGAAACGGGTAGAAATCCGGATAGCCTGACGTTAACAGATGCAGGGTATGCCCGTTGCATAAGGCATAGAAGATATCGCCGACTGAGAGGTCAAAGGCAAACGAGGCCTGGTTGAGCACGTGGGTGTGCTCTTTCCTTAAAGCAGGAAGGGCAGAAACCCAGCGGATAAAGGAAGCCAGGTTTTCCCGGGTGATCACGACACCTTTGGGGATGCCCGTGGAGCCGGAAGTAAACAGGATGTAGGCATCTTCCGATGGTTCATCCTGCACCGGTGCCAGGGTATCCAGGGCTAAGACGGAGGCATGGGGGATGTCATAGGGAAAGGGCAGGTCGGTGATGCATAATGACGGTTCTGCCTGTTCGATGATGGCTTCCAGACGCTGTGACGGGATGTTTTCATCGGCCGGAATATAGGTGCGTCCGGCCAGAAGGCACGCCAGCATGGCTTCCAGCATTTCCGGGCTTTTGCGGCCATACAGCAGCACCCGCCCCTTGCCCTGTGCTTTCAGGGCGTCACGCATATGCATGACATCTTTGTATAATGCATCATAGGTCAGGGTGCCGGAAGAAGAAACAACAGCTTCCCGTTCAGGATGTGCACGCAAGGCTGTTTCCAAAAAAATATCCATTATTCTTACTCCCCCCATATGGTACATATTATATATGATTGCAGACATGGCTTTCTTAAAAACCGATTAAAAAAGCTGCGCACGGCAGCTCTGGTTCAGCGGTTGACGGAGCGCACAGCTTCGCGCATGGCATTGTTCATGCCGATGCGGACCATGGTGCTGGCAGCCCCCATGCAGATGTTGTAGCCGGCGCGGGACTCGTAGACCCGGAAGGAACCGAGTCGGCGCAGCTGGCTGATTTTGATCTTGTTGGGATCATAGACGCTGATGGTCAGCTTGGAAATCGAAGACTGGATCATCTTGACGTTTTCGATTCCGCCGACAGCCTTGATGGTGCCGTTGATCATGCGGTCTTTTTCGCCTGTCTTGAAGAGGTCAACGGCCAGATATTTGAAGTAGCTCCTGGTCATGAAGAAGTAGGCGACAAAGGAAACGACGCCGACGATGACGGTAATCACGATGGAGCTCTGCAGGGATGGGTACTGCAGGCAGGTCAGCAGTTCCGGCAGTGTCCCGGGCATGGCCATCATGACGGCGTTGAGATACGGTGAGGAACCGATGTGGGCGTTGAGCACGTGCAGGATGGCAAACAGGATGCCGGTATAGCCTACATGCATGAAGAACAGCAGCGGGCATAACAGGACAAGCATCAGCTCCAGCGGCAGCAGCGTTCCCGTCAGCATGGAACCGATGAAGGCCAGGATGACAAGCATGCGCATTTTCCTTCTTTCGATGATGTCGGTATAAAGGGAATAGAAGGCGCAGATCATGCCGGGAACGGCGAAGATGTTCAGGACATAATACGGTGTAAAGAAACGGCCCGTAAGGCTGCTGATGGAATTGGAAGCTGTCTGGGCTGACCAGATGGCCGCATCACCGGCAATGAAGGAACCGGCCATGTTCAGCCAGGTGCCGCCTGACCCGGTATACCAGAAGGGCTGGCGGATCAGTCTGCCAAGGTTGAGGACGCTCAGGATGCGTTCGGTGATGCCGTATAATGCAAGGTTGACCGGGTTGGTGGTATCGTTGGCAATGAAGGTGATGACCTTGTTGATGCCCATCATCAGATAAGGCCAGACCATGGCTGCCCCGATACCTGCCAGCAGGGACCAGAACATCGTGTGGATTGCAATGGATGTATCCTTGGAAATAAAAGAGAAGAATCCGTATTCCGTACGGCTGCGGGCCCGGTTGAAGGACCACAGCGTGATGAGTGTTACGATAATGGTTCCCAGCATGCCTGTCTGCAGGGGATATCTAACAGTTCCGCCGCTTGAGACGGAAATGCCCAGGATGGAAGAAAAGGTTGTCGCCGGCAGGGTGGCTGAGGAAAAAAACAATGTGCCGATGCAGTAGCAGAAGTAGCCGGCCACTGCGGAAAGGACTGCCGCCGCTGAGCCGTTGCGCCGGGATGTCAGCTTGATGAGCATGAACAGGGGAAAGTTGACAACGGTAAACTGGGCGGCACGGTACATGATGTTGCCGACCAGGATGACGGTATCATTGGTGATGGCATCCGCAATTCCCAGAGCGGGGTTGATGATCATATTGCCGATGCCTCCTATGAGCATGCAGAAGAACAGGACGCCGATCGGGAATTTCAGTATTTCAAAAAATGCATTCCAGCTTTTCATACTTCACCTCTAAGCCTGTTCATTGTACCATAAGCCATACCGGATTCAAAGCGACAGCAGGCCGGAGACAGGAAACGAGGATGCTGTTTTCATAAGGGCAGGAAGGTTTGGAACCATGGGGAATTCATGACAGGTGGGATGAATAAAGGGGACGGGTATTCATCGGCAAGGTTTCGGCGTTCTGAAACGCAGATACCTGAGTCTGAAAAACAGCCGCCTGATGCAGAAAGTATCAAGAAAAGCAGATATTTTGGCATTTTTCTTCAGTGAATTTCTTAAGATTTTTCAGGAACTGTATTGTCTCCTCCTGGCTTTTTCTGATATGGGGATGCAGGAGGTATTTATGTCATATGGCAAATGATAACATGACA
>JAFWCP010000009.1 GCA_017536845.1 Solobacterium sp.
GCACAAAGCTGTTCATCTATACGGACGGTGTCCCCGAAGCAACCAATTCCAGGGAAGAGCTTTTCGGCATTGAGCGCATGGTGGCTGCTCTTAACATAGAACCGGATGCTGAGCCGAAGGAGATACTGAAGACGGTGCGGAAGGAAGTAAACAGCTTTGTGAAGGAAGCAGAGCAGTTCGACGATCTGACCATGATGTGCATCGAATACAAAGGCCCGTCCGCAAAAAACGGCAGATGATATGAGCAGCGGATGTTCCCCTGCAGTCTTAAGCCTGATATAAAAGAATCGTCTGGATGTCAAAAAGGAATCCCTTGCATTGGGATTCCTTTGTCTGTGATTAGGCCTTTTCCTGTGCTTCCTGCACATCCGCAAAGGCGGAGTACATCGGCCGCTGGTCTTCATGACGGAAGACACGGGCAATGTAGTTGTCGGTGATCTTCATGACGGTCGGCGCTAAGACAAGCACGCCGATCAGGTTGGGAATGGCCATCAGGCCGTTGAATGTATCAGACAGTTCCCAGGCCAGGGAAAGGTCCATGGTGGCCCCGACCATGATAAAGGCAACGAAGATGACCTGATAGACTTTTACCGCCTTTGTGCCGAACAGGTATTCAAATGCCTTTGTGCCGTACTGGCTCCAGCCAAGGACCGTAGAGAAGGCAAATAACAGGATCGCAATGGCGATGAACTTGGCTCCGAAGCCGCCGAAGGTTGTGGAGAATGCTTCCGCAACCATGGCGGTTGACTGTGACTGGGTGAGGACTTCACCGCTGGTCAGGTCAACCAGGCCGGAACAGAGGATGGACATTGCGGTCAGGGTGCAGACGACGATGGTATCCGCGAAGACTTCGAAGATTCCCCACATTCCCTGGATGACAGGCTCTTTGACATTGGAACCGGAATGAACCATGACCGAAGAACCAAGGCCGGCTTCGTTGGAGAAGACGCCTCTCTTCATACCCCACTGGACTGCCATCTTGACGCCGGAACCGATGATGCCGCCGCCGACTGCCTTCATGGCAAAGGCGCCTTTGAAGATCAGCACAAGGGAAGGAATGATGTTGCCGGCATGGCTGATGACAATGGCAAGAGCGCCGATGACATAGGCAATGGCCATAAAAGGCACGAGCTTTTCGGTGACGGACGCAATGCGCTTGAGGCCGCCGACAATGACCAGGCCGGCAAGGCCCATAAGAATCACGCCGGTGATGACCGGGCTGATGCTGAAGGCGGACTTCAGGTTGGCGGCAATGGAGTTGATCTGGCTCATGTTGCCGATTCCGAAGGAAGCCAGGACACAGAAGCAGGAGAACAGGACGGCCAGCACCGTGCCGATGACAGCACAGCCGGGCTTGGCGCCAAGGCCATCACGCAGATAGTACATGGCACCGCCTGACCATTCGCCGTTTTCATTCTTGCGGCGGTAGAAGATACCAAGTACGTTTTCGGAAAAGTTGGTCATCATGCCGAAGAAGGCGACAATCCACATCCAGAAGATGGCACCCGGACCGCCGGAGACAATGGCGGCGGAGACGCCGGCAATGTTGCCGGTGCCGATGGTTGCGGCCAGAGCCGTACACAGACTCTGGAACTGGGTGATCTGCCGGTCATGGGCAGCGGTATGTTCGGTGACTTCTTTGTCTGTGAAGATCTTGCCGACGGTGCTGCTCCACCAGTGGCCGATGTTCCTGACCTGGAAAAAATGCGTCAGTACGGTCATCAGAATGCCTGTTCCGACAAGCATGACAAGCATCGGGACACCCCAGACAAAACCGTTGATCGCGTCATTGATGTTCTTGATGATTTGCATGAACCCCTCCATGTTACTACCTCCCTGTGATCATACCTGCAAATTATAGAAAAACAATGCTTCGTTTTCAAACGGTTTCTGTAAAAATGAAACAATAGTGAATGAAATCATGTAACAAAGTATGAAAGAAATTTGCTGTAATTCAGCCGGAAGTCTTCCCGGTTGCATTCCTGTCATAATGGGATACAATGTGGGGCAGAACTCAGGGGGATGAATAGATATGAAGATTTCTTCAGGATGTCTGGCACTGCTGACGGCGGGAATGCTGCTGCCGGTAAAGGCGGCGCCGGCATATGAATGGCGTTATGAAGACGGGTATGCCTACTGGTATGAAAACGGCATCCGGCAGGGAACATCCGAAGATCCGAAAGGGGTAAGGGATACACAGTACGGCGGCATCGTCCGGGGCAGGGAAATCTATGATCCGGATTCTGATGCCTGGTACTGGCTGGATGCCGACCATGACGGTGCCAAGGCGGTAAGCAAGGATGTCTGGATGCCGTATGTCTTTCAGGGTGAAAAAAGCGGTGAATCGGACGGCAAGTGGGTGCGTTATGATGACAGTGGCAGGATGGTCAAGGGTGAGCAGTATCAGGATGGCTGGTATTACTTTGATCCGATAACCGGCATGATGCAGAAAGGGTGGAAGTACCTGGAGTATAAAGGTGCTGAAGTCTACTACGGCACGACCACCGGGAAGATGAAAATCGGCAGCTTTACGATTGATGATGTTGAATATTATTCCGAATTTGACGGCCGGGTTGTCTATACGAATGTCAGGGACATGCCCTATTTCAGCCAGGTGGACGGCCGATGGGCAAATGTGGTCATCGGTGATTACGGGGCAATCCGCAACAATGGCTGTGTATGCTGTACGGGAACTTCGGTGATTGACTATTATACCGGTTCGCAGTATACGCCGGTTGATGTTGCCAGCCTGTTCAACAGCTGGGGTCATTACAACAATGCCAATGGCTGTGGCCATGGGACGGATACCGGGGTATGGCGTCAGGTTGCTCAGCAGTTTGGCATGCATTTTGAAAATGATATGGATTATAACGAGCTCTGCCGGTACCTGCGGCATGGAATCGCGGTAACGGCCTGCGTAGGAAACGGCTACTTTGTATCAGGGTCCTGGACACACTCCATCCTGCTGATGGGGCTGGACAGTGATGGGCGTACATATGTTTACGACCCGTTAAGCCAGTGGAAAAACGGCTGGTACAGTGTGGCGGATATCTGGAACCAGCAGTCATGGGCAGGTGTTGACCGGATTGACGGCGGACCGTTTATTGCCGTCTGGAAGTAACTTCTTCTGCCTTCCTGTAGTATAATATTGAAAAAGAAATACCGGAGGTTGACATCATGTTCTGGAATCGAAAGAAAGTTGAGCATAAAGAGTACGACAGGGAAAAGCTGGAGCCGGTCTTAAGAAGAAGCATCTGCACCGGGGAAACGGTGGCCGGATTCCGCAACCGGAAAAACGATGAATTCCGGGAAGTCATGCTGATAATGGAACAGAAGGATCTGGATACCTTCAAGGAAACATACGGCATTACGGAAGAACTGCGGGTTATTTACTGAGATTGAATCAGAATCACGGACAGCGGCATGAACTGCCGCTTTTTTGCTGCAAAAGATAAGGAAAGGCAGAGGGACTGCAGGCATGTTTGACAAAAAAGGCACGGTCATACGACCATGCCTGCAATACGATAATGATTCGGTCACTGCCTGCAGTTTTCACCCGCATGATTCATGAAACTGCTGGCCTTGCGACTGTGTACTGTTCTTATTTCTGACTGATTTCTGCGGCGCATGGATAACCATAAGCACTTTCAGCAGATGTGACGGCCCTGACAATGGCTCTGCTTAAGACTTCTGCCGCCAGCGTACCGACCATGTCGGGATCTGCGGGCAGGTCACCACAGGAAAGGGCGTAGATACTGTCGCCGTCAGCGGAAGTGTTGACCGGACGGATCCTGCGGGCCAGGCCGTTATGGGCCATGGCAGCAATCTTGCATAGTTTTGTCTTATCAAAAGCCGCATTGGTAATGACGGCCGCAATGGTCGTGTTGCCGGTGAACCTGTCGGTTTCCTTTGTGACCTTTGCCAGCATGGCTTCGGAAGATACAAAGGCCGTATGTTCGGGATTCATGAGGCCGGCAATGATGGTGTCGCCGTCATAGACATCGCCTAAGGCATTGAGGACGACAACAGCACCAACTTTCAGGCCGTTGACTTCCACGGCATAGGAGCCGATGCCGGTCTTGATGGCATTGGCCATGCCCTGCATCTTGCCGACGGTGGCGCCGATGCCGGCACCGTAGTTGCCGTCTTTGTA
>JAFWCP010000092.1 GCA_017536845.1 Solobacterium sp.
AGGATCATGAAGGAAGGATGGTCACCGGAACCGTCAGCCGGAATCCATGCTTCGAATTCAACTGCATTTTCAGCACCTGTCAGCTTCCAGCCATCCGGAGCACCGGTGACCTTGCCGTCTTCAACGGTGAAGCCGGCAGCTTCGAAGAAGCTCAGAGCAGCAGCCTGTGCGGCAGCCTTCTTTTCATCGTCTGTCATGCCGGTTGTATAGATGGCATTGCCGGCTGCGTCAGTGGAGAAAGCAACCTTATAGCCGTCGTCTGTAACCTGCGGAGCAGCCCAGGAAGTATTGGAAATCGGATAGTTGATGACGGAAGCGCCGTCGCCATAGTAAGAGTCAACCGCGACATCTCTGTAGAGAGCCAGGATTGTAGCAAGAGCCTTACGGACGTTCTTGGAAGCGTCGCTGCCCTTTTCGCCGTTGATGTTGACAACGTCAGCATCGATGCCGATGTAGCCGTAACCGAGGTTGTTGACCAGGGATGTTGTGATCTTGTCACCTGTCAGTTCCTTGTTGCTGTTGACATCGGAGATGTTGGCAGCTGTTGTCTTGGAGAAGCTCGGGTCGGTGATGTCGATTGTGCCGGTGATGATGCCGTTCAGCTTATCGGTATCGTTTGTTTCGAGGAAGTTGATGTACTTTGTCTTCGGAGCGCCGAGGTAGTACTTGTCGTTTGCTTCGAAGTTGACAACGCCGTTTTCATACTGGATGAACTTGTACGGGCCGGCACCCAGCGGCTTTGTTGTGACGGAACGCAGATGGCTCAGATCACCCTTTTCAAAACCGAACTTGTTGTTGTCATAGTCATACTTGTCTGTCTCGCCATAGTAGTGCAGCGGAGCAATGGTAACAGCCAGCTGATAGATAGCCGGAGCGTCAACCTTTGTCATATGGATGCTCATGCTGTAGTCGCCGGTCTTCTTGATACCGGAGATGTTGGCAGCGGATTCACCGGTGGTGACACCGACTGTCATATCATCATAACCTTCAATATAATCGGCAATGCCCGGGCCTGCTGTTTCCTTAGAGAAGAGGGTGATCGCGTCGTCGTCATAGCTGTCGAGCATGATCTGGAAGACTTCAGCTTCTGTTGCACCTTCCGGAACTTCAAAGCCCCAGTTGGCCATCTTGGCGGAAATGTCTTCATCTTCTGTGATGTAGCCGGCATCAACCAGGTAGGCAATGATGTCCTTGACAAGCGCTTCGCCGCCTGCGAAGAATGCCTTCTGCTGGTCTTCTGTGAAGTATGTGAAGTCTGTGTTGTCCGCAGAACCTGCAGCAATGAGGTTCAGGATGGAGGACATACCGGAACGGTATTCATTCATGCCTTCGATCGGGAGTGAGAAGAAGGAAGAAGAGCCGTCATATGTCGGGTCAGCCAGCACATACATTGTGAAGATGACGTCGTCAATGGTGATCGGAGTGCCGTCGGAGAAGACCAGGTCTTCGCGCAGCTTGATGTCGTAGTCAACGGAACCGTCAGCATTCTCAGTCGCCTTGACATCGGCCGGTCCGTAATATGTATACGGAGTTCCGTTGTATTCAATTGTTTCGCCTTCGATGCCGTTGTAGATCAGGGCACCGGTTCTGTCGCTGCTCATCAGGGAGATTGCTGTCATTGCATAGACATCCTGGTCATATGCTGTCTCAGAGAAGAACGGAGAGAACTTGCTGTTGAAGTTGGAATATCCGACAACGATCGGGGTGTTCGGATCTGTAGCAGTGCTCGCGGGCTGCTGTTCGGAGCCGGTGGAAGCCGGTGCGGAAGAAGCAGCGGAGCTTGCTGCGGGCTTTGCGGAAGAGGTGCTGGAAGAGCATCCGGCAACCATCAGACCTGCAAGCAGGGCAGCTGTGAGTTTCTTGAATTCACTCATTTTCTTTTTTCCTCCAAATAATCTTCTGGTGATACGCTTTATTGATGCAAATCGCTAAGCGCAGACCATGTAAGAATTTTACTTGCTTTCACTGCTCAAGTCAATTGAATAACAAAGATTCCCTGAAAATCAGGGAATCCTCTTTCATTTTGTGAAAATATTTTTCTTATTTTCAGATACTTTCCATTGCATCTTTTTCAGCCAGGAAGGAAGGGTTGCACAGACCGGGACACAGGCCCCTATCAGCAGTGTCTGAAGGATGTCCATGGCCAGCCGGGAACGGTCTTTGGCCGCCGTCAGAAAGATCACTTCGCCGATGAAACTCATGATCAATGTGATCAGCAGCGTTTTACAAACCCCTTCCAGGCGCAGGACGGTCTTTTCATACCGGTAGTCGCGCAGGCTTCCTCTGCTGCGGGCAAGTTCAAGAAGAATCATCGTCAGATATCCGCCGATTCCGATTGATACCGCAAAAGGCAGGATGACATAAAAGGCATTCATAAGACCTCCCGCCGGCAGGACGCCGGCGATGATCAGGCCGGCCAGGATGATGCCGGTGCACAGGAACAGGTTGGTCATGACCGTACGCAGCGGGATCTGCGTATCATCATGGACATAGATCCTGCCGGCAAATTCATAGTCACCCTTGTCATTGACATGGAATTCCTTCAGATATTCATACTTATGCTTCTTCTTTGCCATATGTGCTTACTTTCCTTCAAACTCTTTCAGCGCTTCCGCCGCTTCGGCTGCCGCTGCTGCCAGGGTCTTTTCGTCAAACGGCGAAGGCAGTTCCGCATGCTTCAGCAGTTCGGTGAAGGTCATGCTGCCGCCCTGTTCCGTGAATTTCATGTATTTGTCCCAGGCGGCATCACGGTCCTTGCGGATCAAGGACCAGAAGACCAGCGATATGGTCTGGGCCAGGCAGTAGTCAATGTAGTAGAAAGGCCTTGTATAGATGTGGTGCTGGCGCTGCCAGGCCATCCCTTCCCCGTACATCGGAATCGTCCCGTCAAGTTTCAGCCAGGGCTGATAGACTGCAGTCAGGTCACGCCAGACCTGGTCTCTTTCCGATGGGGTCAGGTTCGGGCTGTCATAGACGATGTGCTGGAAATGGTCCACCATGGTGCCGTAAGGCAGGAAGCGGATGGCACCGGCCAGATGGCTGAAGCGGTATTTGTCCGTATCCTTGCCGAAAAAGCGTTCAGCGTAAAGCTCCGAGAAGAATTCCATCGACATGGAATGGCATTCACAGGCTTCCAGCGTAGGCCAGACCGTTGATAAAGGGACCCGGTCGCGGTTGACATAGGCGGCAAAGGCATGGCCGGCTTCATGGGTCATGACTTCCACGTCGTGCTGGGTGCCGTTCAGGCAGGCAAAGATAAACGGCATGCGGTAATCCGCCACTGACGTGCAGTAGCCGCCCGCCCGTTTGCCGTCACGGGACGGCAGGTCATAGAACTCCCCGGCCCGCATATCCTTGAAGAAGGCGTCTGTCTTCGGGCTCAGGGCATGGTAGAAATCCGCCGCCGCTTCGACGACGTCGCCGGACGGACGGGGGTTGCCGTCACGGAATTCCAGCTGGTTGTCGCAGTGCAGCATCGGCAGCTCAAAGCCGGTGCGTTTCGACTGGGCTTTCTGGATCTCATAAGCCAGCGGCACGATGTATCTGCGCACGGCCTCACGGAAGGCTTCCACTTCCCTTCTTCCGTAACAGTTGCGCGTCATCCGGTCATATCCTAACGGCAGGAAGTTTTCATAACCCATTTCCACGGCCATGTCATGGCGCAGATGGACAAGGCTGTCATAGATGTCATCCAGTTCCTTCTGGTTCTGCTTCAGCCATGTTCCTTCGGCGATCCAGGCTTCCTTTCGTACGGCGTCGTCGGGGTCGTTTTTATACGGTGACAGCTGGGCCATGCTGAAGAAGGAATCGTGGAACGGGATCCGGGCCGAAGCGATCAGGTCCTGGTACTTCTTGACCAGCAGGTTTTCCTGGCGCATCCTTGTTTCGTTTTTCGGATGGTATGTCCGCGCCTTGATGCGGAGGTTTTCCAGGAATACCGGGCCGTATTCATCGGCCAGGTCATCCACCCAGGGGCTTGCCAGCAATGCCATGGCCCATTCCTTTTCTCTGGCCGCAATGGCCGGGGCGGCATGGTGCCAGTACTGCATTTCCCGGTCGTAGAACGGGTCACGGGTATCAATGGAATTGCGGATGGAGGCGAGTGAGCGCATCGTGGAAAGATGGCGTTCGTAGCGATCCTTGCGGACAAAGGCATCCTTGACGGCGGCATAGCCGTCAGCTTCCTTCATGGCAAAGATCAAAGCGTCATACTGCGCATTGATCTCTTCCAGATTCAGCCGTGTATACGGGATATCGGCGAATTTCATCACTTGATCCCCCGCAGGTCAAAGGCATCCAGATAGGCATCCGCCTTGGCGCATACCCGGTGCAGGGTCTCCGGATCAAACGGCGAGGACATCCCGCTGGCGGCCAGAAGGTCGGTGAAGGTCTTCGTGCCGCCCATCTTTGTAAAGGCCATATAATGCTGCCAGGCATCCTGCTCATCATCCTGGATCATTGCCCAGAATTCCAGGGCAACGGTCTGGGCCAGGCAGTAGTCGATATAATAGAACGGTGAAGAGTAGATATGGTGCTTGAACTGCCAGCTCTCCCCTTCCGACCAGAAGGGAATGGCGCCGTCAAGCTTGAGCCATGGCCGGTACATCCGTTCCAGCCGCTTCCATTCCTCATGGCGCTGCTTCCTGGTCAGGCCGGGTTTTTCATAGACGATGTGCTGGAAGTGGTCGACCATTGTGCCGTAAGGGATGAAGGTAATGGCGCCGGCCAGATGGGAGAACAGGTATTTGTTCGCATCCTTGCCGAAGAAGGCTTCAGCTGCCTTTTCGGCAAAGACTTCCATGGACATGGAGTGGACTTCCGCCGCTTCCATGGTCGGCCAGACATACTCGTAAGGGATGCGCTCCATGTTGAGCCAGGCTTCAAAGCCGTGGCCGGCTTCATGGGTCAGGACCTCTACATCATGCTGGGTGCCGTTGAAGTTAGCAAAGATAAACGGCGTATTGTAGTCGGGAATGTCAATGCAGTAGCCCCCGCCCCGCTTGCCTTCCTTGGATTCAAGGTCCATCATGCCCCGCTCAATCATGCTGTTAAAGAAAGCGGAAGTTTCCGGACTCTGGGCATCATAGAACTTTCTGGCTGCTTCAACAATCTCTTTCAGGCCGCCCACCGGTCTGGCATTGCCGGTCATGAATTCCACGGCTGCGTCGGAGAAGGTCAGCGGGAACGGCTTGTTGTTGCGCTTGGCCTGTTCGAAATAGATGCGCTGGGCCAGCGGTACGACATATTCGACAACCGCCTGGCGGAACTTCTCAACGTCGTGGCGGTCATAGCAGTTGCGGCCCATGCGGTAATAGCCCAGCTCCACGTAATCGGGATAGCCCATGGTTCTTGCCATGCCGTCACGCAGCCTGACAAGCGTATCAAAACTGTCATCAAGCATCTGCTGGTTGTCCTTGTACCACTGCCCGTCGGCAATCCAGGCTGCCAGCCTTGTCTCATCATCCAGGTCGGTCTTGAACCGTTCCATCTCCGGCAATGTGTATTCTTTTCCGCGGAACGGCACCCGGGCGGAAGCCAGCAGGTCTTCATAGGCGTTGGCAGTCTTGATTTCTTCCTGCATTGCCTTCATGATGACCGGCGCAAATGACTTGGCCGCGATCTCGGCGTTCAGGAACATCAGCTCGCCGTATTCGGCTTCAAATTCTTTCCGGAAAGGACTTTTCAGAAGCACCTGCTTGGCCTTATGGGTAGCTTCCTCGAATTCCACCGATGCGTCATCCAGCCATTTCTTTTCACTGTCGTAGAACGAATCATTGGTATTGATGTTCTGCCGGACATCGGCGACATGGGCCATCGTGGCGACATGGCGCTGGATCTGGTCGATCTGCCGGAATACCTCTCTTGCCGCTTCATAGGTGGCGGCGGTACGCAGACGTTCGGTCAGTACGGCCATCTCTTCCTTGATCTTCGTCAGGTTGGGACGTTGATAAATGATCTCTTCAAATCTGATTTCTGCCATAACAAAATCCTTTCTCTTTGCGTACAAGTCTAGCACATTTTGAAAATTATGCTATAATCTTAGGGCAACGGAGAAATATCCCCGAGGCCGAAGGGGGCGGTTTCGAAACCCGCTAGACGTGAAAGCGTGCGGGGGTTCAAATCCCTCTTTCTCCGCCATACAGAAAAGCGGCAGCCGGATCGGCTGCCGCTTTTCATATTCCGGATGCTTATTTTCTTTCCACCCTGATGACATCATCACGCAGATAATACGGCATTGCGTAAGCCGGGAGCCCGTTTTCCATCAGCAGGTCGACAGACCCCTGGATCAGCGGCTCAAAATACTTCTCTGCTTCTTCGGTGATGCCGGTAAAGCGGGGTTTGAGCCATTTGACTGGCAGGGCCCGGACA
>JAFWCP010000093.1 GCA_017536845.1 Solobacterium sp.
GCTCACATTGCCGGTCATGACGATGCCAGCATGCAGGTTGCCGGTGCCGTTGTTGGATGAAATCGCATTGCCTTCAATCAACACGTCTGAGGTCTCATCCACGATGTACAGGCCGCCATAGCCGTTGTCCGTCAAAGAGCTGTCAGTCAGGGAGATGTTGTTCCCCCCGTAGATGACCATGCCCCGCCTGAGGTTGTCATGAAGGTCCATGTCATAGACGCGCAGATGGTCACAGCCGACCGTGTAGATGCCGTTATCGGCATGGCAGATTTCAAAGCCGGAAAGGGTGACGCGGGAAGCCCGGCGCAGATCAACCGCATTGGCAATGCCGTCGGCGTCAAGCCGGGTATGGAAGCCTCTGATTTCCGTATTGTCAGGAATCTGCAGGCTTTCATCCACAGCCAGCTCAGAACTCTGAACCAGGATGCACTTCCCCCTGTTTTCCCTGGCAAAGGCGTTGAGTTCGCTGACGGAAGTTCCGGCAAAGACGGCTTCGCTTTTTGCCGGCGCCGTGACGGCAATCTTGCCGTAGATGTCCTTCCAGTGCTGGGAAGGACGGACGATCTTCTCATAGTCAATGCCGAGGTTCTCCGCCCGCTTTGCGACCTTGAGGCCGCTGATGTATTTATCGCGGTCAGTTCCTTCAATCCGGACCAGCGGGCAAAGCTGATAGACCGTTATGACATCGGTCCTGTCCTTTTCGGTGATCACCAGTTCGTTTTCACTGGCCGCTTCCGCGGCATAGTAGGCCCGGGTTTCCTGATCCTGTACGATGCGGCCGTATTTATACCCGCCGTATGTTCCACCGGCCGAAGCGCCAGGGCGCATAAGACTGCCAGTGCAATATAGCTCTTTTTCATTGTTTCCTCCCTCGAAGATACGTCCATCCCAGCAAGACGGCGATGCAGACCAGCGAAGCAAGGCTCACAGCAGCGCCGAGCTTCAGCCAGGATGTCCGATAGACAAAGCGGATCTCATTCTCCCCTTCTGTCACCCTGACGGCCATTAAGCCGCAGATGTTCTGGATCTCGGCCTCCTGCCCGTTGACAAAGGCGCTCCATCTTTTTGAATGGGGCACGGAGAAGAAGACGTACATCGGCTTTTCAGCATCCACACGGCAGGAAAAGCCGATTGTGGAATGACTGAAAGCGACGGAAGCGTTCTTCTTCCTGGCGATCATATCCGCTCTCATCTCTTCATCGTCAATGCTTTCCGGCAGCGGGGCATGGGTCAGGATGTCCCTGACCTTGTCCTCCTGGTCGTCATAGATGACCAGGCTCTTCAGCATCATCTTTGCCTTGTATTCATACGGCAGCCGGTCCAGCTCGCTGCGCAGGATGTAGGTATCATAGCCAAAGCCAAGCGGCAGCGCATTTTCGTCTTCATAGACATAATGGTCATGATAGCCGTTGTTGTAGACAAAAGCCGCTTCCCTGTCCTCCAGGGCACTTTCATAAATATAATACTTCACGCTCAGTACCTGCTGGGTGCCGGCCGGCCCGTCCTCGGTACATACATGGCGGGGATGGCCGATGGCCTCATAGAAGGTAAAGATGCTCGGGTCAATGGTTGAAATAAACGAATTGACGCTGGTCAGGCCCTGGGCAAAATTCAGGTCGTAGTAGAAATTTTCCAGCTCATACCGATATGGCAGCAGGTCCGGCTTAAGCCTGTCGGTAAAGCCGGTCAGCTCGGCGTACAGGTCCCTGGATTCATAATCCTTCCAGTCCTGGTAGCGGTTCACGTTGTAGAAGCTGTTGAACCAGCCTCCCAATGCCGCAAAACTGAGCAAAGCCGCATAAAAAGGCTTTTCCTTTTTTGATAAGACAAGGCAGATCACCCCGAACAGCACCGTTGCGCCCACCGCGGCAAGACCAAGGATCCTGAACGGCTGAGGATAGTTGACGATATTCTCACGGTTGTAGTCCCAACGCCAGTGCGAGACAAACCAGAGGAAGAACACCTGCGCTGCAAGGACGGCAGCCGATGCCTTTACCAGTGCGCCGGCTTTCTTCTCTTCTGCTGCCTCTTCCAGCATCAATACGGCCCCCAGCACCAGGAAGGTGATCGCCATATAGATCCACCGGTAGTACGGCTCCCGGTTGAAAACGACAAAGACACTGTTCAATAACGGCACCACGGCAATGACAAGCTGCGTCCACAGCATCTTTGTCACAAAGCTGCGCGGGTGCTTTTTCATATACACCGCCGAAGGCACGATGCCGATAAACGGCAGGTAGGCCGACATGCTGTACCAGTTCTGTTCTTCCAGGACTGCCTGGTGGCTCATGATATCACCCGGCAGCAGCAGCGCCCTTACAATACTGAGCATGCCCATCGAATCACGGCTGATCGCGTCCTTGCCGAGAATGGTATCCCCCAGACGGCTGGAAGAAAGCATGCTTACGACCGAAGGAATCAGGATGATCCCGGCCAGCCCGACGCCCAGCAGCCCTTCCGCCAGGCACCAGAAGACTTCCGGGAAGACTTCCCCGAACTTCTTCTCCCTGAGCCGGGCAACGGCATCATAGCGGAACAGGTAGTAGATGATGACAATGATCACTTCCCCGACAAAGAAATTCCAGTTGGTCAGGCAGTTGATGCCGGCGCATAAGGCAAAGATGCCGCGCTTTCCGGTGGCCATCATTTCATCCAGCCCCCATAACAGCAGCGGGAAAAAGGCCATGGCATCATGGAAGTGGTAGAAGACAAGGTTGGTAGCCTGATAGCCGCAGAAGGCATACAGCACCGACGCCAGCAGCGCCCACTTTTCCTGTTTGACATAGCGGCCTGCATACAGCGCCATGCATGTCCCTGCGATCGCGTATTTCAGCATGTACACCCAGCCCATCAGGTAAGGGAAAACCTTCGCCGGAAACGGCAGGGTCAGCCAGAAAAACGGCGAACCGAGATTGTAGAACCCGAAGGAGGGTATAAACTCCGAGCCGATATCAATGTTCCAGTTGAAAGCCGTCTGGCCGCTCTTGATGGCCTGGTTGGCGAACATGCCGAACGCCAGTTCCTGCGCGTCGAAGTCATTCGACATCGTCAGCAATCCGTGCCCTTTGATCAGATATGGAATAAACACCGCAAAGGCGATGACCAGATTGATCAGAAATGCCCTGAGCAGCAGCTTTCCCGTTTGTTTCTTCATGCCTGCCTCCGTATTGCCCAAATAATGTACCACATTTTATTCATTGCTGTCCTTCAAAACATAGCCCTCAGCCAGCTCTTCCATTGTCAATCCTGATACATATACCGTATGCGGCTGTGCACTCAGGATACATGCGCAGTCTGCCTTTTCAGCATGGTCAGCCAGCAGGCCAAGCGTCTGCACGGCCGCCTGTACCGGATCCTCAGCCAGAGCGCAGAGGGATAACAGCGTCTGGTTCCAGCCTTCCGGCGTCGGATAAGGATGGCGGCGGTATACAATGCCGTCCGCATTGACGGTATAGAACCCGTATTCCTGCTGCCCGAAGGTGCGTACAAACGAATATGCCTGGCCCGCCTGTGCGGGAATCCGGAAGGCATTGACATCCTCTTCATCAGCCGCGTAGAAGGCAAAGGAGCCCGTTTCAAACCCGGCCAGGGTCAGCGTGATGCCGCTTTGCGAGGCAAGATAGCCGTTAAGCGCACCGTTCTTTTCCAGCTCCTGACGGATCAGACGGATGCGGTATGCGTCCTTCAAAGGGCCAAGGTCCAGGATCGGCCCTTCAAAGTCATACCTGGCGGCCAGTTCTTCATATTCCTTATCCACAACCAGCGTCACAGCGTATTCATCTCCCTGCTGTTCAAATTCCAGATGCGCAAGCTTCCGCCTGGCCGCATCCTGCAGGGCCTTTTCCTTCTCAGCCTGCCAGGAATCAATCACCGGATCCACTTCAGCCGGTTCTTCCAGATACAGAAAGGAATCATAGAAGGCATACAGCTGGCCGGCACAGGGGTCAAACACGTCTTTGTCAAAGCTGTCCGCTTCCACAAGGATGTCATACAGCTGCTTTGAAACGGCTGTTTTCTGATTGCGGGCGGCATTGATGTCAGCCAGGCCGACAATGCCGTCATGGGTGTTTTCGCTGTCAAGCAGCAGATAGCCGGTATGGAGGAGGTTTGACCACAGGCTCTTGTGCTCATTGAGCTTTGTACGGATTTCAGCACTGCTGCCATCCAGATACAGGTACAGGTCCAGCCCGCTGCCATAGTACTGGGCATCCTCAAACGGTTCCTTTTCCACCGCGTACCAGCCCGGTTCCCTGCGTCCGATGGACACCACCCCGTTGGCAAACGCGGCAATCGCCACGACAAAGGCAGCCGCAAAGGCAGCAATCCGCAGTTTCAGGTTCTTATTCGAAACCTTCAGTTCTGTCTGTGCCATCTTCTTCCCTCCTTTTTTCCGTATAAAAAAGTGCACGGCATTGCCGCACACTTGATTTTACCTTATTCTGCCTGATTCGCAAAGCGGATAGACTTATACTTTTCGATTTCCGACGGCGAACCGAAGACCATGTGGCCGTTGCCCAGGTCGCAAAGCGAAGGCTGCTCAACGGAATAATCATGCATCTTCTTGGGGTCATACACAAAGAGCTTCTTTTCCTTCTCGATGATCGGATCCGGGACGGGGATCGCGGAAATCAGCGATTTGGTATACGGATGCAGCGGGAAGGCGAAGAGTTCTTCACTTTCCGCGATTTCCATAATGCGGCCCTTGTAAATGACGACGATACGGTCGCTGATGAAGCGGACGATCGAAAGGTCATGGGCGATGAACAGATAGGTCAGCCCTCTTTCCTTCTGGAATTTCTTCAGCAGGTTGAGGACCTGGGCACAGATGGAGACATCCAGCGCCGAGATCGGTTCGTCGGCGACGATGAATTCCGGTTCCATGACGATCGAGCGGGCAATGCCGACACGCTGTCTCTGGCCGCCGGAGAATTCATGCGGGTACCTGGTCAGA
>JAFWCP010000094.1 GCA_017536845.1 Solobacterium sp.
TACTGCCTTGAATACCGATTCCTTTGTGATGGTGACGGTTGTACCGGCAAAGGCAGTATATTCCCCATTGACCTCCCAGCCATAGAACTGCTTTCCTGTAGGCGCTGTAAACTGGCATGAGGGCACCGTATAATAGCTGCCCCTTATCACCAGTACAGGGCTCATGGAACCCGAACCGCCGTTGGCAAGGAAGGACACCTGGACAAAATCATATTCCCATAAGGCATTGATAACCATATCCGCATTGACCGTGATGCTTGTACCCGGCATGCCCTTGTCCCAGCCGGCAAACCGTTTGCCCGACGGTGCGGCAAAGGGAGAGTCCGGCAAGGTAACGGCACTGCCGGTTTCTACCCTGACCACCACTTCATCACCGGTGCCGTTATCTGCCCGGAATGTTACATAGCTGATATCTTTGTTAATCAGGACTTCCGGGGCATTGCCGCCATGGCTGTTCCTGATGATCCTGTAAGAGATATACCCATCTTCAGGAATCCGGATATGCATGTTTTCAGCAAGCGTAATGGAACCTTCGCTGTAGACAGCATCCTGATGCCCTTCAGCATGCAGGGATCCGTTTTCCACCTTCAGGTCACCTTTGGCATAAATGGCTTCTTCCTCTTTCGACATGGCCCTGACATTGCCGCGGCTGACAACCTGGTCTTTCGAATAAACGGCTGATGCTTCACAGTCAAGCTTTGCTTCACTGCCTTCTTCAAACTGGATATACCTGCCGTCCAGGACATGGTTTCCGCTCCCGATGGCAGCGCCTTTCAGATTTCCGGTGACCAGGATGACGCCCTGCTCTGCCTCAACTGCCGACCCTTCTGTTGAAGTGACTTCCACCTTGCCGCCCAGGCTGATGCTGCCGTAGGCAGAATACATCTGGCCGTCAGCGGTCAGGTCACATCTGCCCGTCATGATGTTTTTGCGTGAGTACACACTGACGGAATCCCCTATAAGCATGAAGATGCCGTCAATGATTTTCATGTCCTCGTGGGATACCAGGGCTGCCCCGTTAAGGGAAACAATGACAGCACTGCCGCTGAGGCTCAGGGTGCCGTTTGAGACAACCGCATCATGCCTGGCAGTGATGTTTACAAAATCACTTTCCAGGGTCACATTCCCGCACAGCGGGGTATACACCGCCACAGCATCAGACTTCTCGGCATCAATGATCAGCCGACTGCGGACATCGATATCATTGGCATGCAATGCAGGATATTCCCCGCTGCAGGTGATACTGGTCTCTCCCTTATCCAGCCAGATGTTTCTTTTTGCCCAGATGCCGCCGCTGCAGGTAAGCGTACCGCCCAGCTGGTAGAAGAAAGAGTTGGACGAGACAGCATAATCCTTGCCGCTCAATATGACATTGCCCTGATTGATCTGGATGACCTTATGGCTTTCTTCCCCTTTGTATCTGACCGCGGAGGAATCAGATGATGCAGCATCAACATCCGTATTGAAGATGATCTCGTCATCCGACCAGATACATGTCCCCCGGCTTCTGAGATAGCTGCTGTTTCCTTCAAAGTAAACACCGCCGCCTTTTGCATAGATGCACATGCTTCCTTCATTGGTTGCATTGGCGGTAAGGTTTGCGGAAACGTTGACCTTTCCGTTCAGGGCCGCAATACTGTTGCCGCCGGACCGGATGACGGTATCACCGTGTATTCCGATGTTGTAGGAATTGCTGAGAAGGCCGCTGCCTTTGCAGTCAACCTCCAGATTTCCTCCCCTGACATTGATACTCCCTGTGTCTGCTGTAAGGCCATCCCGAACACCCCTGACAGTAACTGCACAGTCGGTCAGGTAGATATGCTCAGCAGCACTGATGCCGGCAGCCTTGCCTGAGCCGTCAATTGTCATGGGTGCCGAACACTCCAGGGACAATGCAGAAACGGCATCGCCGGAACTGCATTCCACCTTCAGCAAGGCACTGCCGGTAATCACCAGTTCTCCGTCACACTGAATGGATGCAACACTGAGAGGGACATCCATGACAAGTTCTGTATCCTCATCCCATATCAATTTACTGGCCGGCTTCAATTCTGACGCCTTATACGTTCTCTTTTCTGATGGATGAATGATCTGTGCCTGTACAGGCATACACGAAATGCTCATGACCAGTCCCATCAGCAGGCTGGCCATGAATCTGATCCTGTTTCCCATGTCTTTCTCCTATATACGGGTTTTATGAATGTAATGCAAAATGATGAACCTGTAATATCTGATTGTCTGAACAGCAAAAAGAATGAACACATATAGCACTGCATCAAATCTGAACTGTAACTGTCCTGATGTTTACTGATAAACAACAGGCTGCGGGCAAGTCATTTTTATTATATACAAAACTGTTGTATATTCCTGAAGATATATGGCACAAACGGAACGATAATCCTGTTCCGTCCCATCTTGTTCAGTTTCTTCTTTGATCAGGAATGGCTGACTGTTTTTCCCTGCTGTAGGCAATGTAAGTACTCCATATACAGTCTGGGAAAAACACCTGCAGTCACGAATGCATAAACGGCAAATCAGAAACACCACAGCTGCAATGTAACATTCCCAACGTTACTTTGAATGAAACGGAAATGGCCATCAGGCAACATA
>JAFWCP010000095.1 GCA_017536845.1 Solobacterium sp.
ATTTACAGCAATCCCAACAGTTTTTATCAGGAAGGCTGGCATTATGAGCTCTCCGAAGAGGACGGTGAACTGACCTGCAGCGGCGTTGTCCTGAATGAGATGAAAGGCGCGTTTACCTCGGTGGATGAAACCATCATTGACGAGATGAACCGGATGCTGTTTCCGGATACGTGCTACCGGTTTGTTTCCGGCGGCGACCCTGCCTGCATTACGGATCTGACTTATGAGCAGTTCCTGGATACCCACCGCCGTTATTACCATCCATCCAATTCCCGGATCTTCCTGGATGGGAATCTGGACCTTGAACCGGTGCTGGCACTGATTGATTCCTATTTTGACCGGTATGAGAAAAAGGACATGCATACCGAAATCAAAGACCAGGTGCCGGTCAAAGGCTATGAAAAGCGCTATCCGTATGCCATCATGCCGGATGAAAATCCTGAAAACCTGTATCAGATTTCCTTTGCGAAAATCGTTTCCGACTGGTCGGATACGGTGACCAACCTGCTCTGGGACATCATCTGCGGCGAGGCCGTCTGCAGCAATGAGTCCATCCTGGTCAAGCCTTTCCTGGAAGCCGGGATTTCCCAGGACGTCGAACTGGAACTGATCAACGGCATCCGTCAGCCCTGGCTGATCCTGACCATGCGCAATACCAACGAGAAACACCTGGAGCGGATCAGGGAAATGCTCAGGGAGATTGCCGGAAACCTGGAACTGGACCATGCCTCGCTCCATGCCGGCATCAACCAGATGGAATTCCATTATCATGAAAAATATGAGCCGGTCGGCCGGATCAATGCGTCCAAGGCGGTGGAAACGTGGATCTATGACGGTGATCCTGCAGCTTCCCTGCAGCTGTCGGAGGTCTTTGACATCCTGCGTGAGAAAGTGGACCAGGGCTGCTGCGAAGAGATGCTGAAGGAATTCCTGCTGGATGAAGAGCATCTGTGCACGCTTGTCAGCCAGCCCAGCGTCACCCTGCTGGAAGAACAGGCTGAAAAGGAACGGGCCAGGCTTGCGGCACTGAAGGAAACACTGGATATCGAAGCCATCAGGGAGATGAATGAGAAACTGCTGACCTGGCAGATGACGCCTGATTCCAAAGAAGCACTGGCTTCCCTGCCCCGGCTGACCCTGGCCGATGTGCCGGCAAAGGTTGCCGAAGACAAGGCAAAGGAAACCCGCATGGAAGGGGTGCCGGTATATGTTTATCCCGCCCCGCATTCCGATATTGCCTATCTGAATTTCTACTTCTCCCTGGCCGGCATCCGGGCAGCTGACCTGCCGGTGGCCGCCATGGCCCTGGGGCTGCTGGGAGAACTGCGGACGAAGTCGAAAACCCTCAATGAGCTGCTGGCAGCCCTGCGCAGTGAAGCGGGACTGTTCAGCTTTGATGTTGCATCCTATTCACCCGAAGGCCGCAGCGATGCCTGCCTGCCGGTCTATACCATCGCCTTAAGCATGCTGAAGGAAAAAACCGGCAAAGTGCTGGAGCTGGTACGGGAAATCCTGCAGGAAACCATCTATGAAAAGGAAACCATCCTGCCTCTGGTCGTGCAGAATAACGAGGCCTTCCGGCAGACGCTGATCAATTCCGGCCAGCAGATTGCCGGCCGCCGCGTCAGTGCGCAGTATTCTGCCGAAGGCGTCTTCCGTGAGATGTGCTTCGGCTATGAGGCCGGCATGTATTCCCGTCGTCTGGAAAATGACTATGACGGGATGATCGATGACTTTATCGATGTGGCACAGATGGTCAGGGAAGAAATCTTCTGCCGCAGCCGTCTGGCCGCCAGCGTCACGGCCGGCAGCGAAGCAGAGCTTGCCGCTTTCCTGAAGCAGCTGCCTTTCGGCAACGGCAGCTTCGGGGCTGTGCGCTATCCTTTGTTCGAAAAGAAAAACGAAGCCATTACGATTCCGGCTTCCGGCATCGGCTTTGCGGTCCTTGCCGGCAACCTGCATGAAGCTGGCCTGCCGTATGATCCTCGTTTCATGGTGCTCTCGCATATCCTGAGCTATGGCTATCTCTGGAATGATGTACGGACGAAGAACAATGCCTACGGAACCGGTTTCGGCATCGGCATCAACGGCAACATCTCGGCCTATTCCTACCGCGACCCCAGCCCGCTGCAGTCGCTGAAGGTGTTTGCCGACCTGAAGGATTACATCGCCTCATTGCCCGACGAGGATTTCGACAGCTACATCATCGGCGCCCTGGCGGCAGGGGACCCGCTGTTAAGCCCGCCTTCGAAAATCAGGCTGGAGGACGCCCGCCATTTCCGCGGCATGACAAAGGAGATGCGGCAGAAAAACCGTGATGCCATCCTGAACATGAAGGCAGCTGACTTAAGGGCATATGCCGAAGCAATCGATGGCCTGATGAAGAAGGCCACCGGCTGCGTCGTTGCCAGCAGCGACCTGCTGGCAGGTGCAGAGGGTTTTGAATTCCTGAAAGGGAATTGAAAAGCAGTCATGCCATCAAGTATAATATTGGTAATTTAATGGAGGATATAAGATCATGGAACTGAAAGGATCAAAGACAGAGAAGAATCTGCTCGAAGCATTTGCCGGCGAGAGCATGGCGAGAAACAAGTACACATATTTTGCGGAAAAGGCACGTGAAGAAGGCTACCAGCAGATTGCTGACATATTCCTCGAGACCGCCCGCAACGAGCAGGAACATGCAAAGAAGTGGTTTGAAGCACTGCATGACGGTGCTGTTCCGACAACTGCTGAAAACCTGCAGGCCGGCATCGACGGTGAAAACGGCGAATGGACCGACATGTACAAGAGAATGGCAGCAGAAGCACGTGAAGAAGGCTTCACCCGCATCGCCGCAACCATGGATATGGTCGCCAAGGTTGAAAAGGAACACGAAGAAAGATATCAGAAGCTGATGAATAATCTGAAGGCTTCCCAGGTATTTGAAAAGGAAGAACCGGTTGTCTGGCAGTGCGAGATCTGCGGTTATACCGTCAAGGCCCGCA
>JAFWCP010000096.1 GCA_017536845.1 Solobacterium sp.
GATCAGGGGATTGATGAAAGAGTTCCACCATATCCCAGACATCTGTCCCGTTGCGGCATACGATCCGATCATCAAGCAGCGTGTTGATCAATGCTATATAACCAGGCAGATTTGAGGGTTTCCCCTGATACGTCATCATGCATGGGGAGGTACTGTATGCCATTGTCAGAACCATGATCATATTCATGACAATCCCATATTCGTTATAGCCCCGGTCTTCAGACTTGAGCTTTCCGGTAATGGTATTGAATGTCGAAGGCTTGCGAATCTGCTGTTCGAAAATTGAATAATCAAAGGATACGATCCCTTTTTCGTCCGGTTCAGCCCGTCTGACAACGGTATGCGGGATCCCGTTGACAACAAGGGTATCCGTCTTCCGGATGCCGCCGCGCCAGAGCAGTTCCAGAACCTTCCGGTTGAATTCTTCTCTTTGATCTTCCGGAATGGATGCTTTTCCGATCAGCCTGTAATCATCATCCTTCATAGAATGTCCTCCTCATAAGCAGTTCTTCTGCTGTGTGAAGTCCATTATCAGGCGGAATACAGGCTTTTCAAGATCATTTTCACAATATCTGAGCCTTTTTTATATCATCTTTATCTCAGGGAATTGATGACTGTCTATGGCTGCATTGGTTTCAAAGATGCTGATTTCCCGGGAAATGCGCACAAAACACAGCCTGTCTGTGATAAAATGGCAACTATCACAAAACGGGAAAGGAGGCGTTATGGAATTCAGTGTCAAGCAGATTCTGATGTTGAATGAACTGATGTATTTAGAGGCAAAGCCAGGCCGTCCTTTCCCGGATATCCTCGGGTTTGTCGGGAAGAAGGTCGGTGACCTGGTCAATATCATTGATATAGACGCAATCACGGATCCTGATCCTGAGCATCTGCCGATGATTACGGCTGCGGACTGGAAGAACGTCCTGCAGGCAATCAAACAAGACAATACCGTCATGCGGATGGTAATTGCGGAAGCCTGGAGCGGCCAGGAAACAGGGGCTGAAGTCTCCGGGCTGTTCCTGACCCCCGACCGCAAAGACGCCGTATTTGTCTTTCGCGGCACGATGACGGCAGGGGAATGGGAAGACAATTTCGCCGGCGCAGATGTCGCGGATACGCCGCATCAGGTCAACGCATTAAAGGCATACCGGCAGCTGTATGACCGTTTCCATCTGAAACGCACCAGGGTGATTGTCAGCGGCCATTCCAAGGGCGGCAACAAAGCCAAATACATTACCATTCTTGATGAAACGCCTTGCCGCTGCATTTCCTTCAACGGCCAGGGGTTTTCGGAACTGTTCTTTGAAAAGTACGGGCCTTTGATCAGCGAGCGGGAAAAGAAGATTGAAAACCATATCGTTGATTATGATTACGTCAACTTCCTGCTGAATGACATCGGCAGCACGGCATATTACTGCGGCTATGATTACGGCGTCTACGGGGTGGCGGAGAGCCATTGGCTGAGCACGTTCATGCGTTTTGAAGATGACGGGGATTTCGAAATGGAACGCAGTGAAAGCGGGCAGGCACCGGAAATGAAGATGTTCGACCACCTGATCAACAGCTACCTGCGCTCGCTTGACATGAAGGCAAGGGTCTCCGCCATGAAGACCATCAGTGCCGTGGCGGAGAACATCCTCTCCCTGCAGGGAATTGTCAGCGCCGGCGCTGCCGCTGCCGCATTCCTGGGACTGCTTACCGATGAGGTACGCAGCCGGGACCTGTCCTACCTGCTGGCCTACGTCATCCGCTATGAGCGGGCTTTTCCGGATGCGGTCAGCCAGGTGGAAGGAATGCTAAAACGGTTCGGCACGGACGGGCTGGCAAAGCTGGTCAATGAAGTCGCCGGCATGCTCAACTGGAAGCGGACTTTCTTCGGCGTGAAACTGAGCTTTGAGACGCTGTTTTCCATGATCGGCAGGATGGATACGAAGATGCCGGACTGGGTATATGATAAGGGCATCAGCTTCCTGAACAACAAGGGGCTGGAGATCTCCCGCGAACAGATTCATGATGTGCTGCGTTTTGTCGACAATGTAGACAGGAATCTGGCAACGCTGAAGGTCCTGACGGACGAAAAGGAACGTCCGGTGACTGAGAACGTCCAGATCCGGATGCCGGTGAAGTCCGGGGCCGGCAGTTTCCTGAAGGCGCTGGGCGAAGACTTCCGGCTGATCCACAGCTATGTGGAAAGCATCGGCACATAAAAAAACAGGTGTGATCGAGGATCACACCTTTATTGAAAGGTTACTGTCTGGGCAGGTCATCGAAGCCGATGATCATGCCGCCTTCTTCCGCATAATAGCTGCACAGGCCGGTGCATAGGCCGATGGTGACCGGCGCTTCCGGATAGACGGCCAGGATGGCATTGCGAAGGTCTTCGGCGGAGGCGGGATTGAGGCAGTGGTCGATGTGCACGGCACCGCCCTGATAGCCCATCCGCTGCATTTCCTCAACGGTTGTCTTGATCGTGCGTTTGTGGCCGCGGCAGATATGCGACTGCTGGATGGTCCCTTCATCACTTGCCTTGCCGAGGAAGCGGATGCCCAGCAGGCCGGCAATCTTGGCAAAGGCCATCGGGCACCTGCCGTTTTTGGCAAGGTTCATCAGGCTTTCCAGGGCAAACAGGATTTTGACATGGTTCATATAATCGTTGATGAAGGCCTTTGTGGTTTCAAAGGTCATTCCCTGGCTGAGGCAGTTTTCCAGCTGCCTGACAATCAGCCGCATGGTGGCGCCGGTTGCCTTGGAATTGATGACGTGGATCTTCGCCTCGGGGTGCTCTTCCAGATACATGTCCTTTGCCTGCATGGCGGCGGCATAGCTGCCGGAAAGGTTGGCGGAGATGGTAACTACAAAGATATTGTCAGCGCCTTCAAAGGCTTCCATCCATTCATAGGCATTGGGACAGGAGGTGGTGGATGGTTTCGAACTTGTCTTCATACGGGCAACCATGTCAGCTGTATCAATCCCTTCTCTGTCCACAAATTCGGTTTCATCGATGCGGATTTTCAGGGGAACAGTTGTATATGGAATGGGTCCGTCAGTCCGGAACATATTGATGGAAGAATCGGATACAATTTTAATACTCATATGTCTGCACCTCGCTTTTTAATATTATAGACAAAAACAGAAGGAAATGGATAAATAAAACCAAAATTGAACTGGTTCTTTTCCATGGGGTGTGATATATTCCCACATGCAAAACGGCAGGATGGCCGGGAAAGGAGGACAGACCATGAAACTGGAAACAGAAGAATATGAAGTGCTGCAGGAAATCCTGGGCTATGTACGCAGGATCGTAAAGACGGAAGATGCCGAAAAGAGTGAACTGATGGGAACGGAAGACATTCCGGCGGAAGGGCTCAAACGCCTGCTCGACGCTGTTGCCGTATATGAGCTGTGTGCGTCCGGCAATGCGGAAGTCCTTCACAGCCGGCATGGCCTGGCCATCCCGGAGGGGGAATATGCATTCCTTGACCGGCAGGCGGTCAAGGATCTGAAAAAGACGCTCAGGGCAAGGCCGCCGAAGGCCGTGCCCCGCAAGCTGTATATTTCCGACCTGCATTTCTACCATGAAGGGCTCTGCCGCAAGATGGATATGCGGCCGTTCCATGACTATCGGGAAATGAACGAGGCGATGATTGCCGCCTGGAATGCAAAAGTCAACGCCCGTGATGAAGTCTACATCCTCGGCGACCTTTCCATTGCCAAGGGCCTGGCGACCAACGAGATCCTGAAGCAGCTGAAAGGGCGGTTATATATGATCCGGGGCAACCATGATGCCTTCCTGGACGACGCCCAGTTCCAGAAGGAGCGCTTCCTGTGGATCAGGGACTATGCCGAAATCAAGGATGCCGGCCGGAAGGTCGTCCTGTCGCATTATCCTGTCTTCTGCTACAACGGGCAGTACAGAAAGGACAACGGCATCCCCTTTGTCTACATGCTGTACGGCCATGTCCACAATACTTATGATGAGGTGCTGGTGAACCGTTTTATCCAGGAAACAAGGGCGGCCAGAAGGATTTCCAAGTATGACGAAGAGCCGGAGCCGATCCCCTGCAACATGATCAACACCTTCTGCATGTTCTCGGAGTATGCACCGCTGACATTGGATGAATGGATCGAAAATGACCGGGCCAGAAGGCAGGCGATGAACACCTTCAAAGGAGAGTAACCTCTCCTTTTTGGTATTGGTTTCTGCTATACTTGTAGGCATGGAACTGCGTGAAATCAGAAAGTCGCGAAATTTCCGTGAACTGGGCGGATATCTTACAGAAGACGGCCGGAAGATCCGAAACGGCTGTTTTTACCGTTCCGGCGCATTGGGGGATCTGAACCATGCGGAACTGCGGGCCGTTCGCAAAGCCGGCATCCGCCATGTCTTTGACCTGCGTTCCCAGATGGAACGGGACATGCTTAAGGATCCTGACATTCCCGGCGCAAAGCTGCATGAACTGTGCGCGTTTACGGATGAAAACGGCAATGAGGCAGACATGTCGCCCAAAGGGCTTGCCCAGGCCTCGCAGGCTGACGCCGGCCTGGCGGTGATGAAGCACCTTTACAGCAACCTGCCGTTCCATTCGGCTTCCTACCGGCAGTTCTTTGAAGTCATGCGGAAACAGGAGGTGCCGATCCTGTTCCACTGCACGGCCGGCAAGGACAGGACCGGGGTGCTGGCCATGCTTGTGCTCATCCTGCTGGGCTGTGATGAGGAAACGGCATTAAGAGATTATATGAAGACCAATGAATACCGCGGCGACCGGCTGAAGAAGCTTCTGGATGAATACCAGCTCCTGATCCGGGATGACCCCCAGGTCGGGGAAATGCTGAGGCTGTTCGAAGGCGTTGAAATTGAATATGCAAGGCTTTCACTGGATGCGGTGAAGCAGAGATACGGAACATATGCGGCTTACTTTGAAGCAGAATACGGCCTGACAGAGGCGGAGATCCGCCGCCTGCGGGAGATCTATACAGTACCGGCAGAAGACCGGAAGGAAGGAGACAGTGAATGAAAATAGTAGTAGTGAGTGACAGCCATGGCAACATCCGCCCCCTGCATCAGATTATGGAGAAGCATGCGGATGCGGACCTGTTTATCCACTGCGGCGACAGCGGCTGGAACCCCTCCGGTCTGCAGGGCTGGACGGTTGTCGGCGGCAATGTGGATTATATGTATGATTACCCCCTGGCCCTGATTGAAGAGGTCGGGCCGCACAAGATCCTGGTCACGCACGGCCATGCCTGCTTCTCTTCCTACCGGCCGGATTACGGCGCCCTGGCGGATTATGCCAAAGACCTGGAATGTGATACGGTCATGTTCGGCCATACGCATATTTTCTATGATTCCACCGTGCACGGGGTCAGGCTGATCAACCCCGGTTCCACCTATAAGAACCGGGATGGCTCGGACCCCTGCTACGCGGTTGTGACGTATGATGAAGAAGCGGACACTTTCACGGTGGAAAGGATGCCGTATATCAAGGGGGCAAAAGGATGAACAGGGCAGATCTGTTATCCCTCTGTGAAGAATACAACGCCTATCTGAGGGACTGCGAAGTTGTGTACAAGGCATGGGATTCAAGGTATTTCTATCCCCTGATTGCCTATATCCACCTGCTCAAGCAGGTGGAACCCAATAAGGAAATGCTGGAGATCTGCACGAAGATCCTCAATGACAACAGCGCCTGGTACTCCCCATTCCGCTCAGACAGCCGGCAGATTGCGCTGGCCATGCTGTGTACGTCGGCTGACCCGGCCGTGCTGATGCTCAACGCCAGGGATTTCTACAATAAACTGTACAGCCGCGTGCCTTCGGGTTCTTACCTGAGTGCTTTGTCCCTGATGGCTGCCGAACGCATTCCGCCCTCTGAGTTTGACCAGGTTGCGGATGAAACAACGTACTGCTATGAACACATGGTGGATGACCACTTCTGGCTGACCGGCCGCGAAGATGTCATCTTTGCCGGTTTCCTTGCCATGGAGAAGAAAGACTGGCAGCTGATCCTGACCGATGCCGAAAAATGCTTTGCCAGGCTGCGTCCGGAATTCCGTTTCAGCGGCAATGTCCTGCAGCTGATCTCGCAGAACCTGGCCCTGTGCCCGGGGACAAACGAGCAGCGCTGCCTTAATTTCCTGCAGCTGGTCGACCTGCTGAAAAACCGCGGCGTCAAGGTGAAGAAGAGCTATGAACTGGGCGGGATGGCATTGCTTGCCAATGTTTCCCTTGACCTGAATGAAGTCGCCGACAGCATCACCTTCGTGCTGGACTATCTTGACCGCCAGCAGGGATACGGCATCCTCAGCAGCTACCGTACCTTCCGCCTCATGCATGCGGTCATGATCACGGCGCTTTACCACATGAATGCGTCGCTGGAGATGATGGGCGCCATGATCGTCAGCGTGCTTGTACAGATCCAGCAGGAAAGGGCGGCTGCGGCAGCCGCGGCGGCGTAACCGTGTCAGACTATACAGTCAGAAAAGAACAGGCCGGCCTTGCCGTCAAGACGCTGCTGGCGGAAACGCTGGGGCTTTCCCGGCGGGAAATCTCCCGGCTCAACAGTGCCCGCGGGATCCTGGTCAACGGCGAAAGCGTCCGGCTGACCGAAATCCTCAGCGAAGGGGATGCCATCACCCTTGTCTTTGCGGAAAAGGACCTCAAGAAACAGCAGTTGCTGGACGGGAAGCCGGAGATCCTGTATGAAGACAGAAACCTGGTCATTGTGAACAAGCCCTGCGGCATGCCCTGCCATGCGTCGAAGGAGCACCAGGGTGATGACATGGGCACCGTGCTGCAGAAATACTACGGCAATTCCTTCCGCATCCGGCCGGTGGGACGGCTGGACAAGGAAGTCAGCGGCGCCATGCTGTATGCGAAAAACCAGAATACGGCAAAGGAGCTGTCCAAGGACCAGGATGAAGCGGCTGTACGCAAGGAATACCTTGCCTTTGTGGAAGGGTCGTTCCATCAGAAGAGAGGCAATCTCAGCTACTTCAACGATGACGGGAAGCACTGTTCCACCGATTATGAACTGGTGGAAAAATATGACGGTTATTCGCTTCTGAAGGTGCGGATCAAAACCGGCCGCACCCACCAGATCCGGGAGGGCATGGCAAGGTTTTCCCATCCGCTGCTGGGCGATGCCCGCTACGGCGGCAGCCGGGAAAAGATTGCCCGCACAGCGCTGCACTGCGCAAGGATTACGATTAAGACAGGCAAAGACAGCATCACGGTCACGTGCCCCATGCCATCTGACATGGAAGCGCTGCGGCAGTGAAACTGTCTTTTTTCCTGCCCGGGCGGGCAGTACACAGGATGTGAAAAAGCAGGTATACTGATGGCAAAGAGGAGGACAATTGTATGAAGCGGATTCTTCACAGTTTATTATCATTCTTTGTGATCATGGCGATGTTCACCGCCAGAGTTTCGGCCAAAGAGGTTACAATCACATTCGTCCTTGGCAAAGGGACGCTGGACGGCCGGACCGGCACATTTACGGAAACCGTGTCCACGGAAGCCTCGGTTGCCTCAAGCATGTACGGGATCGGCGGGGTGGTCGATGTGTATCTTGATGATGAACTCTACGGCTTTGCCGGCTGGAGCCTGTCTCCTTCCGGTGCTGTCGTCTATTCGCCGGAGGAGTTCTGGGACCTCTATCCCAGCCATGACATGACAGTGTATGCGGTCTATGATGAAAAATACCAGATGACCTTTGATTTCGGCGTCGGCAAGTGGTTTGATCAAACCGGCTACTGCCCCAATGTTGTAAGGGGCAGGACATACGACTTCTCCATGGTCCATCCCGAGCCGCTGGAGCCCGGCTATGCCTTTGCCGGCTGGTCGTATGACGGCGTCAATCCGGAAGTTTCCACCTTTGAACTGAAGAACATGTCATTCCATTCCGAAATGGCCCTGATTGCCGTATACAAAGAAGCGGTGGATGTGACCTTCTGGTCCAATGAAGGCTATTTCTTTGACGGGAACGAAAAGACCATCTCAAAGACGGTAAAGGCACCGAAAGGGTATCCCATCCAGCTGGATGTGATGGTGTATGATGACTATCCCCAGGCAGTCCACACCGGCTGGAACATCAACGGTGACATCGTTGATGACTTTGACCTGCAGTATACGGTGTTTACCGAGCCGGCCAATGTCTTTGCGGTTTTTGAAGATGCAAACCCAATCACCAAGATCAATGTGCAGGATACATTTGAAATGAAGCTCGGTGAAAGCATCGGCCATCTGGCGGAAGTGCTGCCGGAGGACAACAACGGATATCTCTTTTACGCCACCAGCCGTGATGCGGCCATCGTCAAGGTATCCAGCCACTACGCCTACGTGGAACTGACAGCGGTCGGGCTGGGCACCTGCCAGGTGCGTCTGGCCGTCATCGGCCGTGACGGCAGCTATGTGGACAAGCTTATCACGGTCCATGTTACCGGCAGTGATGACCCGGCCGCCTGCAA
>JAFWCP010000097.1 GCA_017536845.1 Solobacterium sp.
CCTGAGACAGGTGCTACCAACGGGTTCTTGAAAAAAGGTGTATGCATGATGGCATACACCTTTTCTGCTTCAGCAGGACTTTTTATCAGGACTGCCCGCAGGGGGAGGTCAGAAAGATCATTGGCGTATATAATATTCATAACAGGAACACCTGAAGTGCTGAAAGAAAAGGAGAATGGTTATGAAAAGAACATGGTTTGCAGCGGCTGTTTCTGCCGCGATGCTTTTTGCCGTTGTGCCGCCCAATGGTCTGGACCATCTTGTCTGGAAGAAAAGTGCAGACGGCAAGGACTGCTGGTCCATGATTGCCATGAGTTATGCGGACAAATAAACGCCCTCTGATGCCTTTAAGGGCATTATGCAGAAAAAGCGCTTTGTGCTGAGATAAATGATCTGAGATACCCGTGCAGAGAAGAAACGGTCTGACCGGTTTCGTATCTTCAAGGGTATGCAAAAACAGAATTGAAAAGCGAGGATTGCCTGTATTCTTATGACATGCCAACGCACAGATTCTGACTCATTGAACGCTGACTGCAGCAGAAGAAAGGACATTCATGGCAAACATTCATCGGCCTGTAAGGAATTCTTCTGAACTGGCATCATCAGATTCATATATAATTAAAACTGCCGATGAAAGCAGAGGCAGGCTGCATATTGGCTTGCGGTCAATGGCTGATTGTCAGCCTGGCGGCAGTTCCTCTATGAGGAATGGTTATGCTAAGGCATTTGTTTATATCAATTCATTCAGATAAACTGGAACAGGGGAGGAAACAATTATGAAATTCAATACTTTGATACCTGAATTAACGGTGAGCAGCCTGGAACAGTCAAGGCATTTCTATGTCGACCAGCTTGGTTTTGAGGCCGTCTATGAAAGAAAAGAAGATGCTTTCCTGTTTGTAGCGCTGGAAGACATCCAGCTCATGCTGCAGGAGGACAACGAAGAATGGACAACCGGTTCTTTGACCTATCCGTACGGGCGCGGCATCAACTTCGAAATGAAGGTGGCGGATGTCGACAGACTGTATGCCCGGGTGACAAAGGCCGGCATCATGCCGTTCCGTCCGCTGACAGAAAACGAATACCGTATCAAGGACGAATTCGTGAAACAGAGGGAATTCCTGATCCAGGATCCCGACGGGTATCTGCTGCGGTTTACAGACTGAACACAAGGCATTGCCTTCCGGGCAGTGCTTTTCTTTTTGGGCAAGCCAGCATCGCAGTAACGATGCTGGCTGTATGGTATACTTACGTAAGAGGTGAACCATGAAAAAAGTATTCTTTGATGTAGAAACAAACAATATCAAGAATGACAGGATCTGCCAGATCGGCGTGATCTATGAAGAGGACGGAAAAGAAGTATTCGCGAAAAGCTGGTATGTGGATCCTGAAACGCCTTTTTCGAAAAGGACCATTGCCATTCACGGCATTACGCCCGAGATGGTTCAGGGAGCACCTTTGTTTCCGGAAGTGTGGGAAGAAATCAGGCCGTATTTTCTCTCCTCGGTTGTCATAGGACATAATGTGAAGTCTGACCTGACGGTACTGGATAAAACGCTGGTCGGCTACGGCATCAGGGAAGAGGCGCTGACTGCTGCTGATACAATGGATAAGGCATCGCGTGTTGTCGATGTGGAAAGCTATGACCTGGATGTCTTATGTGAATACTTCCATATCAGCCTGGATCAGCATCATGATGCCTTGTGTGATGCGAAAGCCTGCCGTGCCCTTTATCATAAGCTTGATGAAATCATGCCATGGACAGAAAAGGATGAATTCACGCAATGGATGGGCAAGGCCAAAATGAAGCTGGACAGGAACAGCCTGGACAGGGCTTTGATGGAACTGGACGGCATCGTGTTCGGCATTCTCAGTGACAGCCATGTTTCTTTTGCCGAGCTTACGCCCATTGAAAACTGGAGTGATGAACATGCCGCCATGAAGCGGTTCCCGGGATATCAGGAAGCCTATGCGGCTGTGGAAAGGATCCTGGACAATGGCAAGGTGAATGCGGAAGATGCCTATGAAATACACCAGCTGGCAGTACGTTACAGATACAATACCTGGCGGCGTGGGGCGGAATCCCTGTATATCCTGAAGGGCATTGTCAGCGGCATCCTGGCGGATGAAAAGCTGTCGGAAAAAGAGATCCATATGCTGAAGGACTGGATGCTGAGGAGCGGGGATCTGAAGGATATCTGCACCTTTGCCAGAGTGTATGAAGAACTGGAAAGAATCCTCGCTGACGGCAAGGTAACCAAAGCGGAGGCGAAGGAACTGATAGAGGTATTAAACAGGTTCTTATCTCTGCATGATGAAAAACATCCTGATCAGAACCTTTCCGTAAAGGATAAAGTCGTAACCCTTACCGGTACCTTTGTCTTTGGCAGCCATCGTGAGGTCGCAGAGAGGATCCGGGAGCTGGGCGGCACGGTGGAACCCTCAGTCAAGAACAACACGGATCTCGTGATGGTCGGCGGCGAAGGCAACACGGCCTGGCGCTATGGCGATTACGGTTATCATGTCAGGAAAGCATTGATGATGCAGGATGACGGCCACCCGGTCATGATTGTCGGGGAAAGTGAAGTATTGTGAGAATGAAATGTCTGTTTAACATCAGACATTTTTTGAAACTGTATTTCCCGGGAAAAACGAACATTGTCCATTGATGGTTGAAATGCATGCAATGGAGAGGGTGTTCATCAGACAACATGCGGATGATACAATATTGCAAAGCTGAAAAACAGATACGAGGTGGATCATATGGAAGAGATAACGAATGATAAAGTGCTGGAACTGCTGGAAAAGGATGAGTTGACCAGGTTGGAAATCAGGCAGTTGGAACAGGTGAAGGAAGTTTCCTTTCCATATGGTTCTTTCTCGGATTTTCCTGCAAATGCCAGATATCTGAAGAACGTTGAAACAATTCAAATGAAAGGCATCATGCTGTTTACGCCAGAATTGGTTCAGGCCTTTTCGAACCTTCGAAAGCTATCGGTAGCTTCGACATTTAGAGCAATGCTTGCTGCCCGTCTAATCCACTTTAAAGCATCGAAAAGAAATAAAGAATTGTTTTTGCAAATGATGGAAGAATGGACAGGTTCCCTTTCCAAATTCACTCAACTGCAGACCCTAAATCTGATCGGGCTTACGATCAGGTCAATTCCTGACAGTATATCTGCTTTAAAGAAACTGGAAGTGCTGTGTCTGACCAATAATATGATTGAAGAAATCCCGGAATGGCTGGGAGAAATACCACAGTTGAAAGAACTGAATTTAAGAGGTAACAGAATCACTGA
>JAFWCP010000098.1 GCA_017536845.1 Solobacterium sp.
CGTCGTGTTAATCTGATATCCTGGCTTTGGAAAACCCCGGCTCTGTTCGAGCAGGAAGTGGATTCCCCAATATTTTAATGACTTGGAAACAAGAACACTGGGTCATGCCGGAAGTGGAAGAACAGTTTCATCCAGACAGAACTATATTAAAGTTGACCTTTAGCACTGCTCAGCAATATTCAGAAAGCTTTAATCGATTTGACGATTCCACTACCCAAACTCCGGATTCCACTACCCAAACTCCGGATTCCACTACCCAAATAACGCGATTATCAGGCAGTGATAACTGGAAGCTTACAAACGTATACTCGATGTTAGATATCGAACTCATGATTCTGAATATGATGAAAAAGAACCCTGAGTATTCACAAAGCAAAATTGCGGAGGAACTGAAAACTGATCCGAATCGAGTGAAATACTATGTTCGAAAGCTTCGGCAGCTTGGAATTATACACCGAGTTGGAAGCAGTCATAAAGGCCGTTGGGTTGTCGATCATCAAATATAAAACTCAGATTCACGGCTGGTTCATCGTGATATTTCCGATAGGTGAATTTCTGCCAGCTGCTGTGTAAACTTCTTGAAATTGATCATTGAAACGAAAGCCTTGAAGAAATACCAGCATTGCAGGATTCCCTTGAATTGCCATGACAAAACGTTTCTGAAGGCATGCGCCAACTGTTTACGGTGCAATGTCTTTTTCCTTCAGCAGCCCGGAAATGTCACGAAACCTGTGACATTTTTGACCGTTTTGTTGAAACTTCGGCGATTTTCCGCAAAAAATTACTCGGAACTATTGACCTTTGACAAGGTTCATCCTTTATATTACAGGCACAAGGAGGCACGGATATGAAAATCAACGAAGTTGAACGGCAGCTTGGAATCACAAAAGACAATATCCGGTTCTATGAACGGGAAGGGCTTCTGGCCCCAAAGCGTCTGCCAAACGGCTATCGGGATTATGATGAAGAGAATCTGGAAACCCTGCGCGCCATCCTGATCCTGCGGAGGCTGGGTGTTCCGGTGGCAGATATCAAAGATGTCCTGGAACATTCCGTCAGCCTGGATGCGGCCATGACAAAGAATATCGAAGAACTGGAAACAAAGATGAAGGAGATGAACGGTGCCCTGCTTCTTTCCCGCAGGCTGCTTGACCGCCATGCTGAGGTGGAAGATCTGAAAGATGAAAAACTGCTTGCCGAAATGGAAGGTATGGAAAAAGAAGGCTTCAGCTTCATGGGCATCGTCAAGGATACGCTCGAATACGGCACGGATGCCCTGGTGGAAACCTTTACCTACGGCAGGTCGTTTGTGATCTCGCCTTTAGGCGGCATCATTTCCTCGGACTTCCGGCACCGGCCGTCCGGCAGCGTATTGACCGCGATCATCAGGATGCTGATATGGTGTGTAATCGGAGGTGCATCGCTCAGCGTGCTGCCGTTTTACTCTGCCATGACATTCCTGAAAGGGTTCGGCATTTCGTTTGTATCAGCCCTTGTCTTTCTGGTGATTGCTGCAGCGGGAAGGAAGCTGGCAGACCTGTACCCGAAGAAAAAGGGGATGATCCTGGCAGCCCGTACGGTTCTTGCCTTTGTCAGCCTGGTGGCATGCATGACCGTATTAAGCGCCCGCGTCACTTTCCGCAAGCCTGAAAACATTGTCTTTCCAACGGCAGCGGATACTGCGCAGATCGTCTGGCGCAGCAGCACTTCTTCGGTTTCAGCCGGTTCCATCCATGATCGTGAGAAGATCACATTGATCCTCGATCTGCTTGCCCAATGCCCTTCAACCGGGGTGGAATCCAACAACACGATGATCAGTGTTTCCGCACCGGATGAATATGCGGTGCTGGAGGCATGGGATAACAAGGAAGCTACGCTGGGCAGATTCTTCATCTTTACCTTGGATGATGTCACATATGTGGAATTTGCCGGCCGTATGATTTATCAATGCACGGATGATCTGAAACAGGAACTGGGAGAAATCCTGGACGCAGCGGCAGGAGAATCTGATCTATCCCTGCCGGATACAGGTTCTGTGATCAATAGGAGGATGTTATGAAGGAAACAATACCTGTCCTGAATTATGATTTCATCGGCCTGAGAGAATGGCTGATGACAAAGGCAAAGCAGGGCTATGCCTTATCCGGAATTACAAAGGATACCGCCGAATTCAGCCCTGCCGATCCGGAAACCATTCACTACCATTTCTCTTACCCGCAGGTGAGTGAACCCTGCCCGGAAGCGCATGAACCTGCTGCCGTGTTCGGCCGGCTGCAGATTGAAAAAACGGAAACGGAAACCGGACAGGACGATGCCGGCAATACGGAACTGCTGCTGCGGAAGAAACTGACGGCATACGGCATCTGCGCTGTCCTGCTGGGCCTGGTGTACATTCCCTCCTGGTTCGGGGCGAATACGATAAAGCGGCTTGCGGATTACGGGATCCTGGCCATGGCCTTGTATGCAGCGCTGCTGATACTGCTGGCATGGATGGCTGTGCAGATTGTGGTTTTCTTTCACGACCACCATCTTGTCATCACAGGAAGGTATCTGAAGAAGAATATCCTGAAAAGCGTATCGGAAAAGGCAGGCAAATGGATCATTGCCGCATGTGCCGTCTTCGGCGTCATGATGATCGGTGCCAGTGCTTCCAATGCATCCATCTATACCAGGGCTGACCGCCTGGATATTACCGAAGATGTTGATCCGCCGTTTGCCGGCATGCAGGACTTCGGCACCGGTGCTTCCAAGGTGGAATACAGCAGTTTCCTGGCGGAAGAAATGGACATTCAGATGCTGAATACGTATCGGCAATGGTCTTCCCCGGTGGTGAAGGATGCCTGGGACTGGGCAGAAGACGGCCGCATTGACGGGAAGGGCTTCTTCGCCCTGATCCGCTATTATGACGCGGTGAATGAAGACGTCGCCCATAAGCTGTATCTTTCCCTTGGCGGGATGACGAACATCCCGGAACCGGGCCTGAGCTCCCTGCCGCTTAAAATCACGACCCGGGCGGACCTTGGCTGTGATGAATGCTGCATCCTGCAGCAGGACACGATGCCCAAGCTGATCATCCGAAAAGGGACCAGGGTCCTGCAGGCAACGGTGAATTATGATGATGGCGACTGGATGAAGGTACTGGCCGATTCCATTTCAGAACAGTAAAAAAAGCACTGCGTTCTGCCGCAGTGCTTTTCAGTGAGATGCTTATTTCTGAGGTTCGCCTTCCGGGAAGATGATCTTGTTTACGAAGAAGAATATCAACATGGAGACGCCGCCGTTCAGGACGGTTGTGCCGATGTTGTAAACAAAGTCCGGAACGAACTTGCCGGCAACCGCAACCCAGATGCAGTTGATCGAGTTGACGATGCAGGTGATGACGATGAAGGCCAGCACATACCACATGATCTGTCTGGCAATGTTGCCCTTGGAACGGAAGACGAAGTTTCTCTGAATCGGGAAGTTGATGACTTCGCCGAGGACCATTGCGACCATGTAGGCACAGAAGTAAGGCAGGCCGCCATGGGCAACGTCATAGCCGATGATGTTCCACTTGAAGGTCTCGCCGAATAATGTCAGCGGGATGCCGGGCCAGCCGAAGTCAATCTTGGGCAGGCCGCTGAACAGTTTCGGCAGAAACTGCAGCATCAGGTACTTTAAGACCGTGATGACATTGGAGACGATGACGAAGAGGCCGCCTTCACGAATCCATTTCGCCGCTTTCGGGTGTTTCTCAATCCATTCCTTCATTTATTTATCCTCCTCGAGAAGTTTTGCATACTTTTTGTTGGCCTTGCCGTTGCGGAAGTAGCCGCCGATGATCTTGCCGGCACCCTTGAAGAAGTGGCCGTTGACGGCGGTAACCATGCCGTCGACCATGTCCTTGGATACGGCACCGCCGGTCATCTTGGCAATGGCACGGAACGGCATGTTGTAGATGAACAGGACGTTCAGGTCAGGCTTGCCGATCTGTTCCGCCTTGACGCGCTTGCCTTCCAGCACTCTGTATACCAGACGGCCTAAGCCGAGCCTGGAATTCTTCAGCTGGCAGATGGCGCTGTTCTCGTTGAGCAGGCTGCCCCAGGATCCGTCGGGAATCGGTGTGCCCAGGATCTTTTCATATTCCGCATCGGAGACGTTGTGCACGTCCGCACTGTACATGGCAGGCAGGTCCGCCGGATTGTAAGGGTTCTCAGCCCCTGTTCCTTCGACAGTGAGGTCTTCGCTCAGACGGATGTCACGGGAAGAAGCACCGACCATGATCTTGTAGGTGCCGCCTTCGATTTCCCACTTGTTCGTCTTGACGTTCCAGTAACGGAAGGCCTTGTCATCCAGCTTCACGGTGACTTTTTCCGAACCGCCGGCGGGGATGAATACCTTGGCAAAGCCCTTGAGTTCCTTATCGGCACGGAAGACCTTCGCATCCGGCAGGGATACGTAAACCTGGGCAACTTCAGACCCGTCAACATTGCCGGTGTTGCGGATGGTGAAGGAAACTTCATCACCCTCGACCTTGAGGCCGGAGTATTCAAAGTCGGTATAGCTTAAGCCATAGCCGAACGGATATCTGACTTCAAGCTTCGCGGAATCAAAGTACCGGTAGCCGATGTAGATGTTCTCTCTGTATTCAGAGTTGAGTTCCTTTGCCGGGAAGTACGGGAAGGCAGGGGTATCTTCATGCTTGAGCGGGTAGGTTTCCGCCAGCTTGCCGCACGGGTTGGCACGGCCCATAAGCAGGTCGGCACAGGCACCGGCGCCAGCCTGGCCGGACAGGTACATATGCAGGATGGCCTTGAGGTTCTTTTCCCACGGCATTTCGATGGAAGAACCGCCGGAAAGGATACCGATGATGTTCGGGTTGACCGCCTTCATTTCCTGCAGCAGGTCGATCTGCACCTGCGGGATTCTCATATGTCTGCGGTCAAGGCCTTCGGATTCACTCATTTCATCCAGGCCGAAGAAGTACAGTACGACATCCGCTGCCTTGGCAAGGTCAATTGCTTCGTTCTTGAGCTGGTTGTCCGGATCGCCGTTGCGCTTATAGCCGCGGCCCATGCCGGTAATGGTGAGGCCGGCTTCTTCCTTCAGGATGTTTTCCATGGTGTCCAGCTTTGTCGTATTGACGACAGAGGAACCGGCACCCTGGTATCTGGGGTCAAAGGCAAAGTCGCCGACAATGGCAGCCTTTGTGCCCGGCTTCAGCGGCAGGATGTGTTCTTCATTCTTGAGCAGCACGGCACATTCGGCAGCCGCCCTGCGGGCTAAGGCATGATGGCCTTCGACATCGAAGGTATCCGCATGGCCCTCGGCTGCCTTTGTCGTGGTCAGAACCGCGTCAAGCAGTTCATCCACACGCTGGTTGATGACATCTTCGCTCAGCGTGCCGTTCTTGACGGCTTCAATGAGCTGTCTGGCCGAGTCGAGGCCGGGGGCAGGCATTTCCAGGTCCGAGCCCGCCTTGACGCCGGCGATGTGGTCGTTGGATCCGCCCCAGTCGGTAATGACGACACCGTCAAAACCCCAGTCATCCCCGCGCAGGATGTCCTTGAGCAGATGTTCGCTTTCATTGGCATAGACGCCGTTGACCATGTTGTAACTGGTCATGATGGCCTTGGCCGGGCCTTCCTTGACGGCAATTTCAAAGCCGGTCAGATAGATTTCCCTGAGGGTTCTTTCATCAACAACGGCATTCATTGCCATACGGCGCTCTTCCTGGCTGTTGACGGCAAAGTGCTTGATGCACGAATAGACGCCTTCCGCCTGGATGCCGCGGGCATAGGAGGCAGCCATCTTGCCGGCCAGGTACGGGTCCTCCGAGAAATACTCGAAGTTGCGTCCGCATAACGGACTTCTCTTGATGTTCATACCCGGGCCTAACAGGATGTTGACGCCAAGCGCCTTGGCTTCCTCACCCAGGGCATGACCCACTTCTTCGCCCAGTACCTGGTTCCAGCTGTTGGCCATTGTGGCGGCCGTCGGGAAGCAGGTTGCCGGCAGAGAGGCATTCAGACCGAGGTGGTCACCGGCACCGGCCTGGCGGCGGATTCCGTGAGGACCGTCCGACATGATCATGGCCGGGATATTCAGGCGCGGAATCGCCCAGGAATCCCATTCTCCATGACCGCCAAGCAATGCTGCCTTTTCTTCCAGCGTGAGCTGTTCAATTACATCAGCATGTTTCATCATCTTTTCTCCTTAGATTAATAATACAGATATTACATCTATTATAATACAGAATCGCATGATCTCAATCTGAATGTCAGCCGGAAACAGTCAGTCACGGAGATATGACGGTGTCGTCAGTTCGGATTGTTCTCATAGCTGCAACAGGGAATGTGATTCCCTCATCCATAACAATACAGGATATATCCCAAAAAGTGTCTGATCTGGCGTAATCTGTCGAAAATCAGGCATAACCGGTTAAGATGCAGATGACTTTCTGCCTTGCCTGATCAGAGCAATTGCCGGAAGAACCTGCTATAATCAGTGCACACAGAAAGGATCGTCAACATGTCTTGTACAACCATACTGGCGGGCAAGGCCGCCACAAATGATCATTCCACAATGATCGCCCGAACTGATGATGGCTTCTATGACGTCAAAAAACTGACCGTCGTCGAACCGAAGGACCAGAAAAAGAAATACAGAAGCGTGATCTCGCATGTCGAGATCGAACTGCCGGATAACCCCATGCGGTATACGTCCTGTCCCAGTGTCGACCTGAAAAACGGCATCTGGGCCGCAACCGGCATCAATGCTGCCAATGTCGGCATGACCGCTACTGAAACCATTACCTCCAACCCCCGTGTCATGGCGGCTGACCCGCTGGTCAGGTACGTCAAGGCAGAAAGCCGCAGGGACAAGGATATCCCCGGCGGCATCGGTGAAGAGGATATGGTCGTGCTTGTCTTACCGTATATCCATTCTGCCCGCGAAGGTGTTTTGCGTCTGGGAAAGCTGCTGGAGGAATACGGGACGTATGAATCCAACGGCATCGCTTTCAATGATGTCAACGAAGTCTGGTGGCTGGAAACCATCGGCGGCCATCACTGGATGGCCCGCAGGGTGCCGGATGATGCCGTTGTCATTGCCCCGAACCAGTTCGGCATGGACAGCTTTGATTTTGAAGATGCTTTCGGGAAGCAGGAATCCCATCTCTGTTCCGGAGACTTAAGGGAATTCATCAAGGACAACTGCCTGGACCTCAACCGGAACGGACGGACAAATCCCCGGGATATCTTCGGCTCCCATTCCGACAAGGACCATCTTTACAATACACCCCGGGCCTGGTTCATCGGCCGATACCTGACCCCGTACTCCCATAGCTGGGATGGCCCGGATGCAGAGTTTATGCCCGAGTGTGACAATATCCCCTGGTGCCTGGTGCCGGACCGCAAAGTGACGGTGGAAGATGTCAGGTACATGCTTTCCGGCCATTACCAGGGAACCCCCTACAATCCTTATACCAGCCAGGATACCGGCAGAAGAGGGATGTACCGCTCCATCGGCATCAACCGTACCGGCGTGACCTCCATCTGCCAGATCCGTGACAATGTGCCGGCGGAGATTTCCGGCCTGGAATGGATCTGCTTTGGCTCCACGACATTCAGCGCCTTCCTGCCCGTCTATGCCAATGTCAGCCGTATGCCGAAGTATCTGAGCGATGTGGCGCTGGATACATCCACCGAGAACTTCTACTGGGGAAGCAGGCTGATCGACGCCCTGGCCGATGCCCATTATGCGGCTGCCATCCAGCAGATTGAACGCTATCACAACGCCATGTTTACAAAAGGCAGGCAGCTGGTTGCGGAATATGACCGCCGCTATCGGGAAACAGAAGATATCACCGTACTGGAAGAAGCCAATGAAAAGCTCTGCGAGGCGGCGAAGAAGGAAACCATATCTACCCTGAATATCGTCCTGCATGAGGCAACCGTGCGGATGAAAAACGGTTATAACAGAGCAGATAACTGAGCAATATCACAAAAACCGGCACGCAAAGCCGGTTTTATCATGCGGCAAACAGATCGTCCAGCGTGATGACCCGGGCAATGTGCTCGGTGTGCGCACTGCCGCTTAAGCCCCGGGCTGTGAACATGACAATGCGTACTGCCTGCTTTGGGCCGGTTTCTTCCTGAAACACTTCTGCTTTATGAAGCAATGGCTTTTCGTATGCTGCAGGATTGCAAATGGTCTGTCTGTGTGTTTCATTTCGAGCAGCCTGGTAATGCCGTCACTGCGTACGAGGACAAGATCGCTCTGCGCACCATGCTCTTTGTTTCACTCACCCGGGGACTGAAAGCGGTTTTCACCCCTGCCATGCCAGGCATGGTCCAGATCTGGAAAACATGTGCCTGACAGAGCATTTCAAAAGCATGCCCGCGCCAGTTCACATATCTTCCCTGATCGGCCGCAGAATCGCTGAAGGTATGGAAACCATTGGCTTCTGCTTTGCGCAGGACATGATCATGAAACAGCAGGAACGGATCCGTGAGCTGCAGGGTGAGAGGTTTTCCTTCCCGGCAGCCGGCAGGAAAGAATCTGATCATATGCGGGGTTCCGGCGCAGTGTTGCTTCCGGCAGAAGGACAGATTCATTGCGCAGCAGGGCATTCCGGGAAAAGCATAACCGGTCAATGTTCCAGGCAAGGCCCTCATTCCGGTTCAGCTGTTCCGGAAAATACGCGATCCCGCCGAAGACCATATAGCATTCGGCGATCTGCTGCCATGACCACCCGAAACTGTTTCTCACGGAAGAACTGTTCTGTTTCTTTTAAGGTGAACGGCTGCCGGAAAATCCGAACGGGGTGTCGCGAACCATGGAAATTCGTCAAAGAAGATGATTCTTTTGCCGTGCGGAGACTGTCTGACAGAAGCGCCGGATAAAACGGTTTCCAGTCTTGCAAAAGCTTCGAGCCGGTCTTTCTCAATCTGTCTTCCGATGATACGCATGATAAACCTCCAGGCTGTATACATCAAACCATGAATTCCAGATAAAAGACAGATTTTCGCTATATCTGGAATTGCATGTTTTCTGACAATGCCGCTGCCGGAGGCATGAACAGGATGAAACCCGGCCATTGTCGTGCAGAACAGCATTTTCTCCTATGGGTATCTTTCTTTGCCATGCTGTGTTCCCTGTTATATACTTAAGAAAAACGGAGGAATCATTATGTATCATGTACAACATGGCTTTCCAAAGGACTTCTTATGGGGCGGGGCGGTAGCCGCAAACCAGCTGGAAGGCGCCTGGCAGGAAGGGAACAAAGGGCTCTGCATTGCTGATATCAATGAGTACAAAGGCTATCTGCCGCCGGAAAAACGTTCCAACAAGGAAATAACCACGGACTATATCAAGGAGCTTCTTGCGGACAAGGAGAAGATGTTCCCCAAGCGCTACGGCATTGACTTCTACCATACCTACAAGGAAGACATTGCCCTTCTGGCGGGTCTTGGGATCAATTCCTTCCGCACATCCATCAACTGGGCAAGGATCTATCCCAACGGGGATGATGAAGCACCCAATGAAGAAGGGCTTGCCTTCTATGACGCGCTGTTTGACGAACTGCTGAAGTACAATATCCAGCCGCTGGTTACCATTTCCCATTATGAAATGCCGCTGAACATCGCCCTGAAATATGCCGGGTGGTACAGCCGCAAGACCATCGACATGTTCGTGAAATACTGCGTGACCATCTTTGAAAGATATCAGAACAAGGTGAAGTACTGGATCACGGTCAACCAGATCAACCTGATTGAACATGAATCCTTCAACCACCTCGGCATTCCCGAAGATATGGTGGAAAACCTCAGAGAAGCCAAATACCAGGCTGTCCACAACGAACTTGTCGCCTGTGCCATTGCCATGAAAGAAGGCCGGAAGATCAACCCTGACTTCCGGTTCGGCTGCATGCTCTATCATGCCAACGCCCACCCCGAATGCGGCAGTTCGGAAAACATGCTTGCAGCAATCAGGCAGAACCAGATGCAGTATTACTTTACCGACATGTCCGCAAGAGGGAAGGTTCCCACCTATATGTACCGGTTCTATGAGGAGAACAATCTCAACATTGACATTACCGAAGCGGACGAAGAAGCATTGAAGAATACGGTTGACTTTGTCTCTTTCAGTTACTATTACACGCTCAATGTCGATGAGCAGGGAAACCAGATTCCCAACCGTTTCATCAAGAGCGCCAATGCCTGGGGCTGGGGCTTTGACCCGGTGGGTCTGCGGGTTGCCCTCAACCAGTACTGGGACAGATATCAGCTGCCGCTGATGGTCACGGAAAACGGCATGGGCTTCTATGACAAGGTCGGCGAAGACGGCAAGGTCCATGACCCTTACCGGGTGGAGTTCTACCGTGAACACCTGAAGCAGGTCAAGGAGGCCATCCATGACGGCGTGGATGTCAGAGGCTACTATGCCTGGGGCCCGATTGACATTGTCAGCTGCTCGTCCTGCGAGATGGAAAAGAGATACGGCTTTATCTACGTGGACCTCAACAACGCCATGCAGGGCACGGCAAAGAGGTCGCTGAAAGACAGTTATGAATGGATGAAGGAAACCATTGCATCCAACGGTGAAAACCTGTAAGGAGAGAAAATGAAAGTACTGCTTGTAAACGGATCGCCCCATCCCAACGGATGCACAGCCCGGGCGCTGCAGGAAGTGGAAAAGACCCTGCAGGAAGAGGGCGTTGAAACAAAGCTGATTCAGATCGGCACCAAAGATATCCGTGGCTGTATTGCCTGCGGCACGTGTGAAAAGACAAAGAAGTGCGTGTTTGATGACATTGTCAATGAAACCAGGGCGGATTTTGAAGAAGCGGACGGCATTGTCGTCGGCTCGCCGGTCTACTATGGCGCTCCCAACGGGACATTGCTCAACTACCTGACCAGGATGTTCTATTCCAACTCCCATGACCTGCGCATGAAGGTCGGTGCTGCCGTGGTGTCCTGCCGCAGATCAGGGGCAACGGCATCGTTCGATGTCCTGAACAAGTACTTCACGATTTCCAACATGCCGGTTGTTTCCGGCCGCTACTGGAACAACGTGCACGGCTTTTCGGCCGAAGATGTGGAAAAGGATCTGGAAGGCCTGCAGAACATGCGCAATGTTGCCCGCAACATGGCCTTCCTGATGCGGGCCATCCAGGCAGAAAAGAAAAACGGCGAAGTCTGCGTGGAGAAAGAACACTTCTTCACCAGCTTCCCGGACGGAAAATAGACAGCAGAACAGGCCGGAAGATTTCCGGCCTGTTTTACAGCTTCTTTGTGTAGTAGAGATGGTCGGCCGTCATGCCTTCTCTTTCGTAAAAGGCATGGGCTCTTTTCCGCCAGGAAGAGGTTTCCAGTTCGATCTGCTCACAGCCTTTCTGCACGGCTGTCGCTTCTGCGGCACCAAACAGCAAGGCGCCGATGCCTTGCGAGCGCCATTGCGGATCCACTGCCAGTTCAAGAATCCGGGCAACCGGCCGGTCATGATGGAGCTGTGCTTCGATGTGCATGTTGAGAAAGCCGACAATCCGGCCGTCTTCTTCCGCCATGAGGCAGGCGTACTGTTCCGATGCCCGCTGGGCAAGGAAGATTGTCCGGAACCTGTCTTCCTCGAAAGCATGGTTCTCCAGAATTTCCGTCAGGTGCCTGCAGGCAGCCCAGTCGTTTTCTTCCGCCGTTCTGATCTTCATGCGTTTTCCTCCGATATGGATAAGTATACCGGATCAGGCATCAGAAGCGAGTGCTTTGTGTTATCCTTAAAGCAACGAAATGCATCAGGAGGAATTATGAAACCATTACCCAAAGGATTCTTATGGGGCGGGGCAACCGCCGATTTCCAGTATGAGGGAGGCTTCGGTGAAGGCGGCCGCGGCATTCTTTCCCATGATTATGAAACCGACGGCACCCACACCCGCCCGCGTACCCACACATTCCGCATGCCCGACGGCTCAATCCTGCGGCCGGCCAGCTCGTTCTTCTTTGCCGAGCCGGTGCCGGCAGAAGCAGAACCCGTTTTCCTGGAAGACCAGTATTACCCTTCCCACAAAGCGGTGGACTTCTACCATCATTATAAGGAAGACATTGCCTTAATGGCAGGGATGGGCTTCAACGTCTTCCGCTTCTCGATCTGCTGGTCAAGGATCTATCCCACCGGCGATGAAGAGATGCCGAATGAAGAAGGCCTGCAGTTCTATCACGATGTCATCGACGAAATGGCAAAATACAGCATGGAACCTCTGATCACGATCTGCCATGACGAACTGCCGGTTGAACTGGCACTGAAGTATGACGGCTGGTCCTCCCGGCATGTGATTGACTGCTATCTGCGTTACTGCAAGACACTGTTTGAACACTATGGAAAACAGTGCCGTTACTGGCTGACGTTCAATGAGATCAATGCCGTCAGAGGCTTCGGCCCCTGCGGGACAAGGGACTCATCCGCGCCTGTCCATTATCAGGCAGTCCACCATATGTTTGTGGCCAGCGCGAAAGCCGTCATCATGGGCCATGAAATGATGCCGGGCGCCATGTTCGGGGCCATGTATGCCATGAGCGAGCTCTATCCGGCAACCTGCAAGCCGGAGGATATGTTCCGCCATATGCAGGTGAGAAGGGAAAACTTCTACTTCATCGATACCATGGCAAGAGGGCATTATCCTTTCTACGCAAAAGACCTGCTGGCAAGAAGAGGCGTGGAAAAGATCGTCATGGAAGAAGGTGACGAAGAGATCCTGAAGCAGGGCCAGCTGGATTATGTATCCTTCTCCTACTACCGTTCGAACATCGTCAGGGCCGGTGATACTTCCTTCACCGTCGGCGGCAGTCCGAACCCGTATCTCAAGAGCACCGACTGGGGCTGGCCGGTTGACCCGCTTGGCCTGCGCTACTGCATGAATGAGATTTATGACCGCATCCAGAAGCCGATCTTCATCGTCGAAAACGGCCTTGGTGCCGTAGACCAGGCAGATGAAAACGGCTATGTCGAGGATGATTACAGGATTGAATATCTCAAGGACCATCTGACCGAAATGAACAATGCCGTGAACATCGACGGGGTAGACTGCCTGGGCTACACCATGTGGGCACCGATCGACCTTGTCTCGCTGTCGACCGGGGAAATGAAAAAGCGTTATGGCTTTATCTACGTGGATATGGATGACAAGGGCAACGGCACCCTGAAACGGTCAAAGAAAAAATCCTACGGCTGGATGAAGCACATCATTGAAACCAACGGCGCTGCTCTGGATGAGTGAACCGAAGACCCGCATCATGCGGGTTTTATCAACTGATCATATGGGGGAAAAGAAAATGAGAAAAGTGCTGAAGGCAGTGAGTGTGCTCCTGCCGGGCATCATAATCCTGGCAGCTGTCTTCCTGATCTATGCAGGCGTGTATTATCATGCTGATGGTGATGCCGTGGCAGCACTGGAGACAGACGGGACGGTCAAGGTGGAACAGACGGATTACGGCTGGTATTTTGACGGGCCGGGGCGGGATACGCTGATTTTCTATCCCGGCGCCAAGGTGGAAGAGACGGCCTATGCCCCGCTGATGAAAGAACTGGCCGAAGCAGGCATGGATGCCTGCCTGGTCCGGATGCCTTTGAGGCTGGCGTTCTTCGGCATCAGCGCGGCGGATCAGATCATCCCCCGCTATGACTGTGACAGCTGGTATCTGGGCGGCCATTCTTTAGGCGGGGTGATGGCGTCGTCGTATGCGTCCCGCCATGAAGACAGCCTGGCCGGGCTGATCCTGCTGGCTGCCTATCCGGCTGACGTCCTGGAAGACCCGCTGCCGGTGTTAAGCATCTATGGTTCAGATGACAGAGTCCTGGACATTGAAAGCTATAACGAAGCCCATGACAACATGCCAGGCCGGTTTACGGAATATGTCATCGAAGGCGGAAACCATGCCGGGTTCGGCAATTACGGCGAACAGAAAGGCGACGGGAAGGCCCTGCTGTCACCGGCAGAACAGCAGGAAGTTACAGTGCAGGTGATCATGGAAACCGCTGCCGGATGGTGAAAGCGTATACAGTGAAAGACGATGCGGATGACAGACACAATGACATTGTTTCTTTCTTGACAACAAAGCGACATTCTGTAAAATGATTGCTATTAGGAGAGCAGTGCCCTATGGATGATGGTAGTCACATATCTTGGTTATTTACAGTTGCCGTACTCGTATTGTGCGCGATGTTTTTTGCGATTGCGGAGACGGCCTTTTCTTCAGTTTCGAGAACAAGAATCAAAACGCTGAGTGATAAGGGACAGCCCGACGCAAAGAATGCGGAATATGTCCTGAACCATTTTGACCAGGCAATTACTACTTTATTAATCTGTACCAATATTGTTCATATCGCCGCAGCCTCAGTCGTGACGCTGAATGTCACAAAGATCTGGGGCGTTTCGGCGGTGAGCATTTCAACCATCATCACGACGCTTGTGGTTTTCTTTTTCGGCGAGATGCTTCCCAAGAGCATTGCCCGCAAATACAGCGAATACTTTTCGCTTTCTTTCAGCGGCATCATGAAACTGCTCATGATCATCCTGACCCCGGCAGCGCTGGTGCTGACCGCGATCGGCAATCTTGCAGCAAAGTTCACCAAGGGCGACAGCCAGGTATCGGTGACCGAAGATGAACTGTATGACATCATCGAAGACATGACCGAAGAAGGCTCGCTGGATGAGTCACGGGGTGATCTCATTGCCTCGGCGCTGCAGTTTCAGGACACCACGGTGGAAAGCATCCTGACCAGCCGCATCGACCTGATTGCCCTGGATGTCAACGAGCCGCAGGAAGTGATCCTGGAACGGGTCAAAAACTGCAACCATTCCCGCCTTCCTGTCTATGAAGGCACGATTGACCGCATCATCGGCATCCTGCAGATCCGGAAATACATCAAGGCGTATCTGGCCGGGGAAGACACGGATGTCAGAAAGCTTGTGGACAAGCCATACTTCATCCATCAAAGCACCAAGATCGATGACCTGCTGGCCATCATGTCCAAGGAAAGGACCAATGCTGCCATTGTCACCGACAACTACGGCGGTACGCTGGGCATTGTCACCGTAGAGGATATCCTGGAAGAACTGGTCGGGGAAATCTGGGATGAAGACGACCGAAGGGAAGAAAACTTCGTACGTATTTCGGACAATACCTACAGCGTCAAGAGCAACCTTGAAGTGCTGGATGTCATGGATGAACTGAATATCCATTATGATGAAGAAACAGAAGATGAACTGAACAACAAGATCATGAGTGAACTGACCTTTGAACACTTCACCCTGATTCCCAGGGAAGGCGACAGGTTCCGGGCATACGGCATGGAGATCTCCGTCCAGATGATGAAGCAGAACCGCATCATCCGTCTGGTGGTGAAGAAACTCCCCGGGGAGGTATCCGAATGATTGACTATATCCTGATCACTGTAATCGTTCTCTGCATTGCCTGCTCCGCTTTCTTCTCGGCTTCGGAAATGTCCTTCTCTTCAGCCAACCAGATCCGTCTGGAAAACCTGATGGAAGAAGGGGATGCCAAGGCGAAAAAGGCGGTGCGCATTGTCGACCGCTTCGACGACGCCTTAAGCGCCATTCTTGTCGGCAACAACCTTGTCAATATTGCCGCTTCCTCGCTTGGCTCAATCCTGGTGCTGAGAACGCTGGGGGAAGAGTATGCCTGGGTCTCGACAGCGGTCCTGACCATCCTGGTCGTCATCTTCGGGGAAACCATCCCCAAGATCACAGCCAAGAAAAACGCAACCCGTTTTGCGATGTCCTTTTCCGGCATTGTCGGCTTCCTGATGGTGCTGTTAAAGCCGGTGACCTTTGTCGTTGTGAAGCTGGTAGACCTGCTGACCTCCGGCTTAAAGGGCGAAACCATAGAAGATGATGACGCGGCTGTCGAAGAACTGCACTCCATCATTGAAACGGCAGAAGATGAAAAGGTGCTGGATGAAGACAGCTCCGAACTTGTCACCAATGCCATTGACTTTGCGGATATCTCGGTCTCCGAAGTCATGACGGCCCGGGTGGACCTGATTGCTATAGACATTGACGATGACCGCGAGAAGATCATGGATATCATTACGAATTCCACCTTCTCGAGAATCCCGGTCTACCAGGGCAGCATTGACAACATCATCGGCATCCTGTCCCTGAACCATTTCCTGCGGAAATCCATCGATGACAGTAACTGTGCCATTGCCGACCTGCTCATGTCGCCGCTGTTTGTGTACAAGACGGTCAAGCTTCCCAATGTGCTGTCCACCCTGCGCGACTCCCAGCAGCATCTTGCCGTTGTTACTGATGAATA
>JAFWCP010000099.1 GCA_017536845.1 Solobacterium sp.
AATAATACAGATATGCAAGAAAAAAGCATCCTTTTCCAGGATGCCGTGTCCGCTTACTGTGCCTGCAGTTTTTCCTGCTTCCGCCGGGTCTGCCTGAGCAGGACGGTTGTATACACCGCCGCCAGGATGCTCATGGCAAAAGCCAGCCCGGCCGCAAAGGATGCAATGTTTTCCGTCACGCCGCTTTCGCTGAGCCCGGCCAGCACCAGTCCCAGCCAGACCAGCCAGCTTACCAGGCCGACGCAGGCAAAGAAATGCATGTTCCTGATCAGCCTTGCCGTTTTCTCATTCGTATATTCCGCAATTGTCCTCATTGTCTTTTCTTCCTTGGGTTCCATATTGTTTCTCCTTTCCCCGGTCAGAATTTCCTCAATCTGCACATCATACAGTTTCGCCAGTTCGATCATGATATCGAAGTCCGGCATCGTCACACCGTTTTCCCAGCGGCTGACGGAACGGTCGGAAACCCCGCACTTCTCAGCCAGCTGCGCCTGGGTCATCCCCTTTTCTTTCCGCAGTTCCTTTAATAAAGAACCGATCTTCACCTGGTCCATATCCACCTCCGATGCCTGTATGATACGTGAAAACAGGGAAAACCAACATGACAGGAACTGAGAATCATGCATTTTCCCGCTTTCTGTCGTGAAAAAAAGGATCCGAAGATCCTCATAATGCAGATTATTTCCACACATCGGTGTTAGTCAGGCCGATGGAAGACTCATGGAAGACGGGGTCCTTCCCCTGCGCCTTCTGCTTTTCATAGTCAGCCAGGCAGGCAAAGGCGATCCGTGATAACAGGACGATGGCAACGATGTTCACGACCGCCTCAAGGCCCATCGTGATATCGGCCAGAGACCAGGCCACTTCGACATTGTTGCCGGCACCGATGAACACCATGACGGCGGCGGCAAGGCGCAGGATGTTCAGCACCCTGCGGTCAGTGGTAATAAAGCGGATGTTGGCCTCGGCATAGAAGTAGTTGCCGATGATGGAAGTAAAGGCGAACAGACAGACGATGACCGTCACAAAGTGGATGCCGACCGGGCCGATGACGGAAGCACAGCATTGCTGAAGAAGCGGGATGCCGGAATAGCCGGAAAGCGACCAGTCCCCGGTCAACAGGATCAGGAACACGGTCGTGCTGCATATCAGCAATGTATCAATATAGACGGAGATGATCTGAGCCAGGCCCTGCTTGGCCGGGTGGGAGACGACCGCCGAAGCCGAAGCGTTGGGGGCTGAACCCATGCCGGCCTCATTGGAGAACAACCCGCGCTTGATGCCCAGCACCATGCAGGAGCCGGTAAAGCTGCCGAAGATCGCCTTGAAATTGAAGGCATCCTTCAGGATCAGCCCCAGCACGGCCGGGATGCGGGTGATGTTGGTCACAATCACAAACAGGCCGATGGCAATGTAGCATCCGGCCATCACCGGCACCAGCACGGCGGAAATCGGGCCGATGATATCCCCGGCAAAGAAGATGTACAGCGCCAGCACGGCCAGGACAATGCCGATGACCGCCGGCCAGACCGTCTGTTCTATATGCGGGATGTAAACTTCAAAGCTTGAGACGATGTTGAACGCCTGCAGGCCGTTGAAGCCGAAGGCAAAGGTCGCAATCAGCGAGACGGCAAAGACGACGCCCAGCCACCTGGACCCCAGGGCCCGCTCGATGTAATAGGCCGGCCCGCACTTATAGCTGTCGCCGTCCTTTTTCTTATAGATCTGCGCCAGGGTGCTTTCCACAAAGGCGGAAGCAGAGCCCAGCACCGCCATCAGCCACATCCAGAAGGCCGCTCCCGGCCCGCCCAGCATGATCGCTGTGGCAACCCCGGCCATGTTGCCGGTTCCGACCCGTGAGGCGGTTGCGATCATCAGCGCCTGGAAGGAAGATACCCCTTTGCCGCCCTGCTTCTTTTCCATCATGCAGGCAAAAGCATCCCGCAGCAGGCGGATCTGCACAAAGCCGGTCTTCACCGTAAACCAGATGCCGGCACCGGCAAGCAGGTAGATCAGCAGGTCGGTATAGAGCAGGTCGTCAATATACGTAAGCAGGTCCGTGAATTTCATCAGAAAACTCCTTTCATGATATTTGTCTGATTATATCATCACATTCAGTTTCCTGTCATGTCTTGATTCTCATTCAGAAACAATCTCCGGATTTCCCGTCATAATCCGAAAAATCTGCCGTTTCTTCCGTCTGCGGACATCCTGAAGCCGGCTTCTTCCATGATATGATTGTGACGGAGGAGTTCATCTCATGAAATATAAGCATCTGAATCTCAAATATGCCGTGATCAACGCCGCCTTCATGTTCCTGGTATGCGCGACATCCGGCTACGCCTACAATTTCCTGTCCCAGTCGGGCTTTGCGGACGGCGCCGTCGGCATCATCATCACCTGTGTTTCCGTCTGCGGCCTGATCGGCCAGACCCTCTCAGGATCCATCATTGATAAAAGCGAGAAGATCAACGAGAAGAAATTCATCTCGGCAGCCATGGCCGTCACCTTCGTGCTGGCCCTGCTGCTGGGGATTCTGCCCAACGGTTTCTTCCTGATGGTCATCACCACCGTGCTGACCTTTACAGCGGCAGCGCTTTCCCTGCCCTTCTTC
>JAFWCP010000100.1 GCA_017536845.1 Solobacterium sp.
AAACACGCCCAACGGTGCTTATGTGGAAGGGTTCACCTTTCTGGAACCGCTGGAAAACAGCCTTGGCCACAGCGATGTCACCCATTCCATTCCTCTGTTTGGCTATTACGGCCGCTGGTCCGACCCATCGATGTATGACTACGGCAGCTATGAAGAATACCTCCATGCCGGTTCTGACTACCAGGCGATGGACGTGCTCCCCTATACCTGCTCTGACATGCGGCGGCTCGGCATTCCCTGGTATACCAACTGTCTGGGCATTGACGGGGAGTATTACCGCATCAACCCGTATGCCGTGGAAGCAAAGATCCCGTATGAAAAAGCAGCTGTCCGTTCCGATGCCGTGATTGAGCGCTATTATACAAGGCTGATCCGCAATGCGGCTGCCGCTGTCATGTACGTCGAAGATGAAAGCGGCCGGCTGGCTGCAATGGGAAAGGCGGCCGGACCGCAATGGCGGGTCTTCCCCTATGGAACCCAATGGCGGGAAGAGGAAGAAAAGAAGGGAGAACTCTTTTACTATGGCCATCTGTATACCGAGCTTGGCGCGACCCCGGCTGAGATGGGCTTCAAAGAGGGCGATGCCCTGTATGTCAGAAATCTGGCTGTTACGGAATATGAGCTTCAGGGCCGGGCCGGTGATGAAGCGTTCCTGAGAAATGTCATCGCTTCGAAGACAGTCGGCAAAGGGGCGTATCTGACGACGAAACTGACCGTTGACGACACGGCGCCGGTTCTGGAAGCTTCGGCAATCGAAAACGGAAGCCTGCGGGTGCAGGTCAAAGACAACCACTATACGGCATATGTATCTCTGCGCCTGAACGGAAATGAAATTGCCGGATCCGTACTGAACCAGGAAAGCGCGGGCGAAAGCGCTGACGCGGTCCTGGCGACAGGCACTGCTGTCGGCACGGCTAAGCTGCATGTCTGCGACTATGCCGGCAATGAAAGAATCTACAGCATCCGTCTTTCAGACGGGGCGGCGGTTGATGAGGGCGTCGGCGTCCGGGAACGCCAAAGAGCAGCGGATGCCTGCGGCGAAGCAAACAGGCAGGGACTTCTGAATATTGACGGCAGCCACGATGCGCCGGCGGAAAACATCGTCACCGTATCGGTGCAGGCGGAACAGACCAGCAATGGTTATGTGGAAGCTGAATATAATCCGGATGTGCTGTGGCCGCTGTATATCAGCAGCAGTCTGAAGCATTTTCGCTGCAGCACCCAGGAAGGCCGCATCAGCATTGCCTTTGCGGCCGGTGATACAATCGACGCAGAAGCCGCGGCCATCACATTTGCCATTGCGGATGAGCATCCCGACAGCACGACGGTGATGCTTACGACATATGAAGACGGTCCTGTCCATGCCATGGAAGCTGACCCGGTGGACATCGCACTTCCTCAGATCATGTGCTCCGTCAATGTCACTTCCGGGGAAAACGGGCGTATTGTCACCCCGGAAGAAGGCAGGCATGAGTATGCCTACGGCACACGCCTGACAATTGAAGCGGTTCCGGATATCGGCTATGAAACGGAAAGCGTCACCGTCAACGGCACGCCGTTAACCATGGACGAAGAAGGCTTTTATGCGTGGCGGGTCAGGGAAGATGCGGAAATCCGTGCCGCATTCAGGGAACAGCTCCGCCATACCGTGCAGGTCCATATCACCGGCCGCGGCACGATGACTCCGGCTTTGGAACAGTCCGTCCTGCCGGGAACAGTTCTGCCGTGCGTCTTTACGCCGGACCCTGGCTGGCGGCTGGCTTCCGTCACCGTCAACGGCAGCCAGGCGGAAGTCATCAATGACAGCCTGACTCTTACGGTTGAAGAGGATCTGGTCATTGAAGTCGTCTTTGAACAGATGTTCCATACCGTCAATGCCAGGGCTGAAGACCATGGCGCAATCGAACCGGCAGGCACAATGTCACTGCCGGAAGGATCGACACAGAAGTTTACGATCATACCCGACAGAGGCTATGAGACGGAGGAAATCCTGGTCAACGGGGAAAGAGTGCAGGCGGAAAACAATGTCCTGACGCTCACCGTGGAACAGGATACACAGATATCCGTCCGCTTCCGTCGCTGTGTATATACCGTCAGGGTTTCCGCCGGCCCGGGCGGATCTGTCAGCCCGACGGGAGAAATGGAAGCCGCTTACGGCAGCGTGCTGCACTTTGCGCTCCTTCCTGATGAAGGGTATGAAGCAGCTGGGGTGACCGTCAACGGCAAGGCTCTTCCCGTCAGCGAATCCATTGCGGTCACGGTCAGGGAAGACACACAGGTGCAGGTCACTTTCAGGGCACGGATCTTTGCACTGACGCTTAAGAGCGAAGGAAAAGGAGAACTGCATGCCGCCAGGATAGACGGAGTGCTGGGAGAAGCCATTGCGGTTTCCGCGCAGCCGGCAGCCGGCTGGCATCTTGAAAGTGTCTATGTCAACGGCATAAGGACGGATGTCAGCGGCAATGCCTTCACGGTTGTGCTGGAAGGAAACACCGAAGTCAAAGCGGTTTTTGAAGAAGATCCTCGCTATGAAATCACCGTGACGGAGACGTATGACGCCTTCCGGGAGTCATGTCAGCTCGCGAAAACAACTGTCGCCGGCGGGACAACGGTACAGCTGAGCTGTCGGGAAGGCGCTGTCGATGGCGCCCGTCTTGAAGGTGTGTATGTCAACGGGGAAAGGTACGCAGTAAACGGCGGCAGTTTCGCTGTTGCCGTCAGGGAAAAGACGGATGTCGAGATCCGTTATCATGTGCTGCATATCGAATTTCTTGATGAATACTGGTATGAGGGCGGTGTCATTCAGGGAACAGCTGATGATCCTGAAGGCGTTCCTGATACTCAGTTCGGCGGTCATATCAGAGGCCGGGAAATCTTTGATCCGGCTACGGACGCCTGGTATTGGCTGGACAGCGTGTATGACGGCCGGCGGGCGAAGAACAAGGAAGTGTGGATGCCCTACATCTACCAGAATGAGCCAAGAGGCTCCACGGACGGCAAGTGGGTCAGATACGACGCCGCAGGCGCCATGATCAAGGGCTGG
>JAFWCP010000101.1 GCA_017536845.1 Solobacterium sp.
CCATCCATTCCCTTCATCATCACTTGCATATCAAGCCTTTTCTGCTGTATTGTACTTTTGACTATTGCGTATCGGAGGTTCCCATGAACGGAAAATACAGTATCAGAGGATATATCATCCAGACAGAAATCACAATGCTGGAATGCCTGACAAGGGATGACTGGGATTCCATTACCATGGAACCGGATGATGGAATCCCCGGAGAAGAAAAGGTTGATATCAAACTGTATAAAGACGGAAAAACAATCTCCGCCATCCAGGTGAAATCAAGCATCAACCCCTTTGAAAGACATGCCGCAAGAAACTGGCTGGAAGAGTTGAAGAAAGGTGCAGGCTGTGATGATGTTGACCTGGTACTGGTAGGGGATCACTTTACCCAAAGCTGTAAGGAATTCATGGAAGACAACAAGGATTCCATCAGACCTGTTTCCTATACACAATTAGAAGAAATCCTCAAAGGCAGATTCCATACATTCTGCCTGAACAACAATCTGGAAACTCTTACTGTGAATGATGTAGAGCATGTGGACAATGCCATCTTCCGGCATCTTCTTGCAAACAGCACGGAAAGCAATCCATACACAAGAAGCAGGTTTGAAAAGGAATTTAAAGCAGTTGGTTTAACAGAAAAGACAGTTAACGTATTAAGGAAACGACTGGAAACCATCCGAAACCACCATTCAAGCTTCAAGCTCATGAATAATGTGGATCCTTTGTTATACCCACATGGTGTTGTTACATTAGGAAGTGAACTGACCGGAATGTATGAAGGGAAGGAATACAGGTTTCATGATTTCATCCATCATCTCTTTACCTCCCAGCATGGCCATGTCCTGTTTATCAAAGGTGATGGCGGTACAGGGAAAACAGTATCCTTGCTGAAGGGAATGGATGAAATTGATGAAAACATTCCTGCCATATACATCCCGATGTATGAACTGAATGATTACTGCACCGGCAATGGAAACTGCATTACGGAATATCTGAAGAACCATGATGACTACTGTGACAGCTATGAAGGAATCAAGGAACTGGCCTATGCAGAATGGGAAGGCAAACCGAACCTCATCCTTCTTCTGGATGGCTTCAATGAAGTCTATAACAGCTTTACCGGCAGAATCAGAACAGCCATCAGGGAATGGGCAAGAAGACCCGGTGTATTTATCATCTGTACCTCAAGGTTCATGGACCAGATCATTGAAGATCCCATTGTCTTTGAATTAAACCACCTCACTCCTGAAATCGCTCATGACTACCTGGCAAAGGTATTCGATGATGACAAAGAGAAAATACCCGATCTCTCAGATCCTGTATATGATGTTCTTGATACCCCATTGATGCTGAACCTGTATGCCCAGACAGAACGATACAAAACAGTCTACCGGGACAGCTTCTACCGCTGGCATGACCCTGTAACTTCAGCCGACATCCTCTGGAACTACTTCCAGAAGGAACTGGCCCGCTGCAGCCAGGTACAGGACAATACCATCCATGAAATCTCCTTTGCCGAATGTGCCATGTTAATCATGTGGATGGCACCATACATCTGCTATCACATGGAACAACAGTATCTCTTTGAAATCCCCGGTGATGACAGGGATCCGGAAAAGCCATCTCTTACAAGGTATATCAAAGAAGCGTATGACAGCTTCCTGAAGCTGTCTGACAGTCAGATTCCCGACCAGGTCCGGGATCTGACTGTAAAGAAAGCTCTGACCCTTGTCAAACCGGAGGATTCAGGCTATAAACAGAAGCTTTCGGATTATTTCTATTACCTGACTTCCGGCATGGCCATCTTCTGTCAGAAGCAGAATGAAAATACCTATACCCTGATGCATCAGAACTTCAGAGATTTCCTTGCCGCCATGCATGTCAGAAATGCCATTGCCGAAGGTATTCCGGCAAAGACAATCCCCCAGGAATTCAGAACCTCCATCAGTGAATATGTGAAGGATTACCTTGCTGAGGAAGAAAATAAAGAAGAACTGCTTCCGTTATGGAATCTCATCCGTAAGGAAAATGCGGAAGCAGGCAGGACAGCATCCCGACTGCCGGGAAGTGAAATCACCCTTGTGCATAACTTTCTTCGCGTATACGGAAAGGTGACAGGAAATGATTTCACCGCCTTAAACTGGTCTGAGATGAATCTGAAAGACATCAATCTCTACAGTTACCGGAAAGAGAACAGCTATAAACTGTTGTTTGCGGAAAACAATCCCGATGCCTTTCAGGGAACAAAAATCTCCTTGGACAGCTTCAGGCCGGAAGGGCATACACATGTTGTCAGTGCTGTTGCATACAGTCCCGATGGAAGGCTGATTGCCAGCGGTTCCTGGGATAAGACCATCCGTATCTGGGATGCTGAAACCCACCGGCAGATCGGCAAACCATATACCGGCCATGCCGAATATATATTTGCCCTTTCCTTCAGCAAAGATGGCCGCAGGCTGACCAGCTTATCCTGTGACGGTTCCCTTCAGACCTGGGAAGTGGAAACCAGAAAGACGGTTTCTTCCGTCATGCTGGATTCTGTCGACCTGGTCAACTGTGTGGCGATCAGCCCGGACGGACAGATGCTTGCCGGAGGTGCTTCCGACCACTCCATCCGGCTCTGGGATATCAAAACACTCAGGCAGATCGGCGAACCCTTTATCGGCCATGACAAAGACATCGTTTCTGTTGCCTTCAGCAAGGATGGCCGCAGGCTTGTCAGCGGATCCTATGACAATACCATCCGTGTATGGGATATCAAGACACATAAACAGATCGGTGAACCGCTTGCGTATCAAGAAGAGAACGTTCTTTCGGTTGCCCTCAGTCCGGATGGCCGCCGCATTGTCTGCGGTGCCTTTGAACAGAACATCCGCATCTGGGATGTGGATTCCCATGAGCAGATCGGCCCGTTAATGAACGGGAACCATGGCTCTGTATATGCAATTGCCTTCAGCCCGGACGGCCGAAGGATCATTTCCGGTTCCACGGAAGATTCCATACATATCTGGGATGCTGTTACACATCGGCAGATTGGAGGGGCACTGGAAGCTTACAGGAACCATGTGGATTGCGTTGTTTACAACGAAAATGCCCGTAACTTGCCTGTGGTTTAAGTGATGGCTCCATACGGATACTGGATGCGGTCACATACAAGCAGGTCGGGTCTCCTCTGGAAGGACGTCTTACGGCATTAAAGTTCATCGCTTTCAGTCCGGACGGCCGCAGGATTGCCGGCACATCAGCAGATCTGGAAACCATGGACAATACCGTCAGGATCTGGGATGTGGAAACACATAAACAGGCCGGAAAACAACTGAGAGGTCACAGAAGTTTTGTAACCGGCATTGCTTTCAGTCCGGATGGGAAACTGCTTGCCGGCGGCTCTGTTGATAATACCATCCTCATCTGGGATCCAGCGACAGGACAGCAGGTCTGTTCACCTCTGGAAGGCCATACAGAACCGATATTCTCAGTTGCCTTCAGCCCGGACGGAAGCAGGATCCTGAGTACGTCCAATGATCAGACAATCCGGATCTGGGATGTTGAGAATCATAAGGAGGTGGAACCACCGTTGACAGGAGCCGGTGATCTCGTGCTCTGTGCTGCCGTCAGTCCAGACGGGCGTCAGATTGCCGGCGGCATCGGCGGAAGGCGAACTGAATTCCCCATCCACATCTGGGACATGGAAACACATGAAAAGTCAGACAGCATGCTGAAGGGGCATACAGGCCATGTGCACAGCATTGCCTACAATCAGGACGGCAGCCTGATGGTCAGCGGTTCCGGCGACCACACGGTAAGGCTCTGGAATCCTCGAACGTATAAGCAGGTGGGCAGATCCATGACCGGGCATACCGATGCCGTCTGCTCGGTTGCCTTTCTGCAGGGCGGCAGCCGGATTGTCAGCGGGTCTGCGGATGGCACCATCCGGATCTGGGATACCAGAAGACGTACCTGTATAGAAACCATACATCCATTGTTCGGTATAGACCTTTCCGGCCTTGATTTCAGCAAAGCCATCCTCAGCAGGAAAGACCGTGATGTCTTCCGGCAGAACGGTGTGACTGTGGACAGGAATTTCAGAGGATGATGCATACTGAAAGACAGGTTCAGGAAGAAGAGAAAGGCCATGCAGGGAAACACTGTCACATTCTTCAGAAAGGGAAGCTCTGCCTGTATCTGAAATGTATCTTTACCTCTCATCGGAAAGCTGAGAGGTATTTTTGAATAAAACCAGGTATGGAATTCGCATGAGAAAGAAGACAGCAGGATTTTGCTGTTCTATGATATGCGTATGTTTATGATCGGCAGGTGGCCCGCACCGGCCGAAATACTCTGTTTCGAATATACAAAAAGATCAGGTGAAGGGAAACAGGTCCCTGTAAGCCCGTCAGAACTGTCAACATTCTGTAAGTCTTACAGGGACCTGTCTGGTATCATAAGGGAAGGAACTTTATTCAAAACCGGTTTTGCATAAGAATCATCCGAACATTCAGAGGATTCTAAAAGACAGCGGAGCATTCATTCCGCTGTCTGTGTGTTTCATTGATGATACGCAAATCAGATGATTTCATCTGCATCTTTCAGCAAGGTCAAAGCGTGATCTTTTCAATCCTGCAGGTATGCTTCTTTGTATCCGGATTGTAGTTGATCCCGACAAGCATCACATCGCCATGGTGTTCCATCTTCTTCAGGAAATCGACATAATCCTTCTCGTGGATCTGGG
>JAFWCP010000102.1 GCA_017536845.1 Solobacterium sp.
CGCATGGCCGGCGTGTTCCATCGGTACATTCAGAAAACCGGCATCCCGTATGAACGCGCCCTGGCCCTGTTCCACAGACCGTACAGCTCATGGCTGATCCGTTGTGACAGCGAAGGCAATGAACTGAAGGACCCCCTGCTCCACACGTTGTGCACAGACACCTTTCCCAACGGCCCGCTCCATGACCATGCCCTTTTCTGCGAGGAACTGCAGGAAAACCTGAAACGCTTTGATGCCCCGCAGGAAATCGTCCGGGAAGCCCTGGCTGAGCTGCCGGAAAACAGCCTGCTCGGGCAGTATCTTGCCGCCCGCATCCAGGACATCACCGAAACAGCCTTTATGGAAATCGACATGGCACTGACGGAGCGGAAAGCCGGCAGTATTGCCAGCCGCGTCAGCGTCGGCTGCGGCGCCCTGAACGTCATGAAGCTGCTGCACCTGGGTGATGAGGAGGTGGCTGGCCTGCTGACATTCATGGGTTATGACGAAGCCGAGCTGTACCACATGAAGGAACTGCTGGAAAGCATGCTGCCGGCATACCGCCGTCACGATCTTGTGACCTATTGAAAAGAAAAAGGAGATTTATGATATGTACACTTATGAAAAGATCAACCGGAGCTTCCTGCTCCAGAGCCTCCTGACAAACACGAACCTCGTTTCCCCGTCCGATCTGTTAAGGGTCTTCTGCGGCGGTGAAGAACTGCCGTCTGACGCTGCGGACCTTGACGTCGCCGACAGCATGATCATCATCGAGTCAGATACGCAGATCTGCCTGGTCCATGACACCAGCGGCATCCTGCTCGATGACCTTGGCTTTGAAGAGGATGTGTATGGCTGGTATGACAAGGAGGATTCCTTCGTCATCAGCCGGTATCAGAAAACGCCGGTCTGCTGTCTGCTTCATACCGACAGCGCCAGCAATGTCTACCGTTCCATCCGTCAGTGTCCCTCCGGCCGCCAGGTGCGCTTATTCAACCTGACAGCGCTCAATGACCCGGGCCTGCAGGCGGATAAGGTGCTCTATGACTATGCCTGGCTGCTCAAGGAAGTCAGAGAGAGCATCCGTCTTCTCGGACCGACGGTCAAGGCTGTTCAGGAAGCCATCCAGGATCTTCCCAAAGACGGGCTGTATACGGAATTCCTGCAGGCCAATGCCGAAGACTACGCACCATTTCTTGTCCGCCGGATGCAGATGGAAACAGCGGGGCTGGAAGGCCGCAAAGAAGGGTTCCGGGACGGTTTCCTGCAGAATGTGCTGACCGCTGCCCCGATGCAGGATGACAAAGGGCTTGTTTCCTGGCTGGTCAAGGCCTGCGGCATCTCGCAGGAGACGGCGGAAGAAGCTGTTGCCGGTTATTGCGAAAAGCAGCAGAGAGCTTAGGAGGATCCGTTATGTTCCATGAAGAAAACCTGAACACCTCTCTGTTCTGCCACCTTTTCACCCATGCCGAAGGGGCGGCGAGGCAGCTGTATACCTGGCTGCGGGAAACTCCCGGCAAAGGACTGAGCGTCGATTCCTGCGACTTCGTCCTGTCGATGAGTACGGCGCGGGGAAAGTCCGTCTTTGTCTGCGACTGGACCGAAATGGGCGCTCTTGACAAGGACAGCATCATCCGCCTGCTTTCCCACATTGCCGTCTCGAAGTTCCCCGACTTTTTCGAATCCGGAGACAGACGGCATGCGCTCAAACCGCAGTTCCACATCCTGTATCATGATCCCGATGATACATCGAAGCATGAGCCGCTGGTGGTGCTGATCCGCTATGTCAACATGAATGTCGTCTGCTCGGTCTACCTGCAGAACATTGCCGCCATGAGCGAAAGAAAGCTTGCCAGATGCCCGTTCCTGAAGGATTACTTTTCCTTCCGCCATCACCTGATGGACCAGTACAGCTGCTGCAGCAGCGGCCCGACGGCGATTATGTACGCCATGGCCGAAATGCAGGAAGACAGCTGCCTGATGCCGTATTTTGCCAAGTACCTTCTCCAGGTCGTCGACATCTGCCTGTCCGAGATTGATATGGGCCTTTTTCACGAACACTGGTTTGCGAAAAGCCTTCGTCTGGGCACCATGTACGGACAACTGACGGCAATGGAGTTAAAGGGCATGCCCCTTGAAGAAGCGGTGGACGAACTGCTGAAAAAGGCTGAATATGCAGGCCTGGACCGGGACGTCATCCTGAATGACTACCGCCTGATCCGGCGCAATATTGCCGACGGGCTGTTTGAACAGGACATCCGCTAGGCAAAGCCGCGGTCCGGGAGATTCCCGGGCCGTTTTTTCCTGTCTGTGCCATCTTCCCTGTGGTATACTCTGAACAGGCATACCCATGTTTATATTGTGAAAGGAGAATCCCATGAAGCTCTTCAAAGTCAGATGCCCTTCCTGTCAGCACGAATTTGAAACCGACCGGGAACAGGCGGTGTGTCCGGCCTGCGGCACGGCGTTTCCCGCTGCCCCTGAGGCCATCAAAGAGGATGACCAGTCCGGCCGGGCCATGCGGATCGGGATCCTCGGTGCCGCCGTCTTGCTTGCCGCCTTTCTGTTAACGTGTTTTGTCATCCAGTTCCTGCCAAAGCCGAAACCCGAACCGGCATCCGTCAATGAAACGGAAGTGCCGGAAGAAGCCATCACCATCGACGTACAGGCATTGACGGAAGAAATCCAGAAGCAGCAGAAGCTGATCACCGCTTCCCAGCAGTACCAGTACACGGAAACCTTTGAAGACCATAATGAAGCCTTCGGCATCAAGGTTCCCTTTTCGACAAGGAAGCTGACCGTCGGCTACATCGGCACCGTGGAAGCCGGCATTGACTGTTCGGAAGTGAACATCGAGTCGGATGAAGAACAGCACATCATCTATGTCATCCTGCCGGCCGCAGTCATCATGCATAACAGCTTCGACCCGAATTCCTTTACGGTCTATGACGAGCAGGATTCGATCCTCAACCGGATTGAAGCGGAAGACATCGACCGGCTGCAGAAGCTGATGGTGGAAAAGGGCCTGCAGCAGGCGCTGGCAGACGGCATCCTGGAAACGGCGGATGCCAATGCAGCGGAAACCATCACCTCCCTGCTCAGATCAATGAGCATCACCGATGACTATGAAATCATCTGCCGCTTCCTGCCCAGGCAGGAGCTGCCATATTAAGCAAAGCAAAAACGCGGCGGCTGCCGCGTTTTTCAATTACAGGCCGATAACCAGATAGACCAGCCTTTCATACCAGAGACGATCCTGATAGGTCTTTTTCACCATCCGGGCCAGTTCGTTTTTCTCCCTGACGGTGACGCCGCTGCGGGAGAATTTCGCCTTTTCGGCAATCACCGTTGCCCGCTCATTGCGGGGCTGGCTGAAGAGGCCGGTGATGAACATATAGTAGTGATAGTACCGGAGCGTCTGCCGGCGCCGGTCCTTGTCGTGAAGATACGCCTTTAACAGCAGCAGGGCCATCAGGCGGTACAGGCCATACACCAGGATGACCTTTCCCGATGTAACCAGCCATGCCGGCAGTTCAAATGCCTGTGCCTCGACGGTCTGGCCCGGACTGAGCGGTTCGGGCGTGGCTTCCGTTTCGGGAACGGGTGTTTCCGTCTGCTGTTCATTGACGGGCGGCGGCGTGAATTCGGGTTCTTCCGTTGCTTCCTCATCCGTCAGGGCGGCCGGAGTCGGGTCAAGAATGATCCAGGACAGGGAATTGGGGTCAAACCATTCCACCCAGGCATGGGCCTCTTTTTCCAGCACATCGACATACATGCCCGCCCGCGTTGTTACCCGGTAGCCGGTGACATAACGGGTGGGAATCCCGTACATCCGCAGCAGCAGGGCCGCGGCCGTTGCAAAGTGGACGCAGTAGCCGGTATCGGAATCGTTGATAAACCAGTCGGTCAGGTCACGGCCTTCCGGTACGGCAGATGTCATCCGGCTGTAGGTCGATTTCTGCTGGAGATAAAAGGGAAGACGGCTGACCAGCAGGTTCTCAAGTCCCATGTCATTGACGATATCCTGCAGGTACAGTTCCGAGAATTCCCGGACGATCGGTGCATACAGTTCCTTCTGCTGCTCGCTGAGCCCGGCATACACCCGGTTTACGGTATTCAGATAATCGATATTGGTGTGCCTTTTCAGCATGTAGGGATTGGCCGCAAAGCGGTAGATCGTTTCATAATCGACATTGTCATAATACGCTTCATCGGCGTGCATGAATTCCAGTTCGTCGGTCATGGCCGTAAACGGCACATAGTAGATGCCGCCGTGCCGGGTGGTATGGACTTCAATCGTATAGGCGTCCGTATACGGCCGGCCCATGAAATCATACGGCATCGCCATGATATCCACGGTGCTGAGGTCCACCCCTTCAAAATCGTCGTCGCTCGCCATCCGCCAGACATTGTCGTCAAAGTAGGCATAGGAAGCTCCCCGCAGATACTCCACCCCGTCCCGGTCCGAATACACCCGCATGATGCTGCGGTAGGTTTCCGGATTGGGGCCGGCATTGCGCAGGTCGGAAACGGCAAGGTCTTCGTTCCAGCTGTCAAAGCCCAATGTCCGCCGGGAAAACGGCGGAATGAATTCCACGGCCGGCACGCCTTCTGCCTCACCATGGGTATAGAAGA
>JAFWCP010000103.1 GCA_017536845.1 Solobacterium sp.
CCCCGGTGCCTAAGAAGACCAGGGACGGGTAGATGCCGTACTCCACACCCAGTGACAGGTAATGGATCAGACCTTCGGTGATTCCTGTGCGCGGCAGATTCGCCAGCAGCATGCCGAAGGCAATCGGGATCATTAACAAAGGTTCATATTTCTTATGGATGCCCAGATACAGCAGGAAGCAGGCGATCAGGATCATGATCAGGAAGCGGGGGTCTTCAAGCAGTCCCGCAAAGCCCGATTCCGCAAAGATCTTGGCAAGAACTTCGATAATTTTCATCTTGGACCCTCACTCCTTATTTCAGTGTTGCAAGGATCTGGTCGGTCTGTACCGAGGCGCCTTTCGAAATGATGACGGATGTAATGGTGCCTGCCCGCGGAGCGACGATTTCATTCTCCATCTTCATAGCTTCAAGGATGAAGAGGATGTCGCCTTCCTTGACGGTCTGACCGACGGAAGCACGGACATCGAGGATGGTGCCGGGCATGGGTGACTTGATGGGATCGCCGTCGCCTGCCTTGACAGCCGGAGCGGCCGGGGCAGCAGGTGCAGCCGGAGCAGCGGCCGGAGCCGGTGCCGGAGCAGCTGTTGTTGTTTCTTCCGCCTTGCCGAGGTAAACGGCTTCCGCGTTGCCCTTTTCAACTTCTACTTCGTATTTCTTACCATTTAGTGTAACGATATATTTCATCTTTCTATCTCCTGTTATGCGACTGCGCGGATGGATTTGAATATCAGCTGATTCAGCGGAATCTTTGTTTCATCCGCTATGATTGCCATGATGCAGGCAGCGATCTTTTCATCAACATCAATGAGGGCCAGCTCGCCGGCAAAGATCTCTTCCTTCTTTTCGGCCGGAGCTTCTTCCTTCACGGCTGCCGAAGCGGCCGGAGCTGCTGCCTTTTCCGCTTTTTCTGCTGTGGTTGTGATGCGGTTGATGACGTTGATGATCGCCCACAGCACACACAGCATGATGAATACGACGAGGAATCCGGACAGGGCAATCATCAGTGCTTCGCCGACTGCCATCTTATGCTTCCTCCTGGATTGTATAATGTACCTTCAGCGCTTTCTTATCGCGGCGGTTTCTGAGGAATGCTTCGGCCTGCTGCGGGAAGGCAACATAGCTCAGGACATCCTCTTCGCTTTCAGCCAGGTCGCCAAGATACTTCTTCGCACCCGGGATTTCCGGCGCGATGGTATCGTCATAACGGCCTTCAAACGGCTTTTCATCACCGAGGGCAAGCTTCATCAGTTCCGGGCTGATGGGTGCCGGTGAAGCACCGTATTCGCCGCGGCAGTAGGACTTGACTTCCTTGGAGATGGACTTGTAACGGCCGCCGGTCAGGACGTTGGTGACAGCCTGGACGCCGACCATCTGGCTCATCGGTGTGACCAGAGGTGGATAGCCCATGTCCTTACGGACGCGCGGAGTTTCTTCCAGAACCTCATCCAGCTTGTCGAGCTTGTTGACGGCAGTCAGCTGGGAGATCAGGTTGGAAAGCATGCCGCCCGGAATCTGATAGTTCAGAGCGTCGATCTTGGTGGTCAGGACCGAAGGGTTCAGGCCGCCTTCCTTGAGGAATCTTGCCTGGACCGGCTTGAAGTGGTCGTTGATCTTCTGGCAGACCTTCAGGTTCACGCCGGTGTCAATGCCCATTTCATGCAGGGAGTAGACCAGCGATTCGGTGGCCATATGGGATGTGCCGCCGGAGAAGATGGAAATGGCAGTATCAACGCCGTCAGCGCCGGCTTCAATGGCCTTGAGCAGGGTCATCGGGGCCAGGCCGGTTGTCGTATGCGAGTGAACGAAGACAGGAATCTTCAGATCCTTCTTGAGTTCCTTCACAAGGTTATAGCAGGACTGCGGGCTCATGATGCCGGCCATGTCCTTGATGCACAGGGA